>JBASWO010000205.1:0-3025 GCA_049276515.1 Alphaproteobacteria bacterium | reverse complement strand
GTTGTGACAAGCGACGCTGCCGCTATTAAAAAAGCAGACCGCGTTATCGTACCTGGTGTAGGCGCAGCAGCACCAGCTATGAAGCAACTTCAAAATAAGCGGCTCATCGATACCTTACGTAACCTTACGCAGCCTGTACTTGGCATCTGTCTTGGTATGCAATTGCTTTATGATCGCTCAACTGAGGGTAAGGGCACGGACTGTCTTGGCATTCTTCCTGGCTCAATTAATGTTATCCCTGCTTCCAAGAATACTCCGGTTCCCCATATGGGATGGAACCAGATCAAAATTTTGAAAAGCGACCATCCCCTCTTGCACCAGGTTGAAGATAATAGCTTTGTCTATTTTGTGCATAGTTTTGCAGCCCCTTTATCTGGGATAACATTGGCCTCAACTGAGTATGGCCTGTCTTTTACAGCCATGGTTGGACAGAAAAATGTGATGGGATGCCAATTTCACCCAGAGCGCTCAGGCCAAGTGGGTCAACAAATTCTCAAAAATTTCATGAGCTTTTAAAATGGACATTTTTCCTGCGATCGATCTTAAAAATGGTCACTGCGTTCGTTTAACACAGGGTGATTTTTCGGCTGTCACGATTTACGAATCTGATCCCGTCAAGCAAGCCCACAAGTTTGCTGCGGCAGGCGCTAGCTGGCTGCATTTAGTTGACCTTGATGGGGCACGAACTGGCGGCATGCGCCAATTTGATACGATTGCTGATATTGCCCGTCATGTAAAAATGAACATACAAGTCGGCGGCGGCATTCGCGATGAAAAGGCAATTGAAGAGTTGCTGGGTGCTGGCATTAAACGTGTTGTCATCGGCAGTCTTGCCGTGAAAGAACCCGAGCGCGTCCAAAATTGGATCAAAAAATATGGCGCCGATCACATCGTGTTAGCTTTTGACATACGGCTCAATGATAAAAATGAACCCGAACTTCTGACCCATGGCTGGCAAAGTGGTAGCCAACAATTGCTCTGGGATGTTTTGACGCTTTATGCGGCGAGCGGCCTCAAAACCATCCTGTGTACGGATATTAGTCGGGATGGCATGCTCACAGGCACCAATCAGGATCTCTACAAAGCCATTCAACAGAAATGGCCGCAGCTGGATATCTTAGCTTCAGGTGGCGTTAGCGGCTTAGCCGATCTCATGCAGCTCGCTAAACTCAATCTTACAGGCGCTATTGTTGGCAAGGCCATCTATGAAGGTCGTGTCAATTTAGAAGCTGCAATCAAGCAGGTCAAACATGTTGGCTAAACGTATCATCCCCTGCCTTGATGTTAAAAATGGCCAAGTCGTCAAAGGCATCCAATTCCGCAATCACGAAGTCGTTGGTGATATTTTGGAGTTGGCGCAACGCTACCGTGACGAAGGCGCTGATGAATTGGTGTTTTATGATATTACCGCGAGTAGCGATGGTCGTGTCGTTGATCGCAGTTGGATCAAACGCATTGCGACCATTCTCGACATTCCTTTTTGTGTAGCAGGTGGCATCCGAAGTGTTGAAGACGCGCGGGCCATTTTAGCTTTTGGTGCCGATAAAATATCTATCAACTCCCCTGCTCTTGAAAATCCACAGCTCATCAATGATATGGCGCATGAATTTGGCAATCAATGTGTCGTCGTCGGTATTGATAGCCGTCAAGAAAGCGATGGCTACCGCGTTTATCAATATACAGGCGATGAAGCTAAAACGAAGGTTTCAGGCCGTAATACACTCGAATGGGCTGAAGAGGCCGCCAAGCGCGGCGCCGGCGAAATCGTGCTGAACTGCATGAACCAAGATGGTATGCGTGAGGGCTATGATACAGAACAATTACGCGCTGTACGTGAGCGTATCGCTGTTCCTCTTATTGCATCTGGTGGTGCCGGCGCCCTTGAACATTTTGCTGCAGTCTTTCAAGATGCCCATGTTGATGGGGCCTTGGCGGCTAGTGTTTTTCACAAACAAATTGTCACCGTGGGTGGCGTAAAAGAGTATCTTAATCAACACAACATTGTGGTGCGGGCATGACGGCTAATTACGCGAAATTTGATGGTAGCAAAATCGACTGGGATAAAAGCAGTGATGGTTTAGTTCCTGCGATTGCCCAAGATGCGCGGACCTTACGCGTTCTTATGCTCGGTTATGTTAATCGCGAGAGCTTGCAAGCAACCATTGCAACCGGTCTGGTTACTTTTTTCAGCCGCAGCAAACAACGTCTCTGGCAAAAAGGCGAGACATCGGGGCATGTCCTGCGTCTCCATGACATCAAACATGATTGTGACAATGATACCTTATTGATGCTCGTTACACCTGATGGCCCAACTTGCCATCTTGGAACGCAATCTTGTTTTGGTGATGGGGGTTTGCCCAGCCTTTCAACCTTGGCTGATTTAGCTGCTACTATTCATATGCGTTATTTGTTGCCTGAAGCTGGCAGCTATACCGCCAAACTCTTTGAAGATGGCATTGCGCGTATTGCCCAAAAAGTAGGTGAAGAAGCTGTTGAAACAGCTATAGCGGCGACGACAAAGAACACGAACCTTCCCTATGAAGCTGCCGATCTTCTCTATCACCTCCTTGTGCTTTTAGAGGCAACAGGCACGGATTGGATGGATGTTGTAGAAATTTTACATGAACGCGCACAGGCCCGGAAAAAATGAACAACAACACAGATTATGAAGCTCTTTTTGCCGGATTTTTTGATAGCGCCGGTGACCTCGCGCGCGATATTGCTCTTAAATATTTTCGAAAAGAAATTCCCGTTGATGACAAGGCTGATAAATCACCTGTTACCCAAGCCGATCGTGAAATTGAGCAACGCTTACGTGAGTTGATTGGCAAAAAATTTCCCAACCATGGCGTGATCGGCGAAGAATACGGTACTCAAAATGCAGGTGCAGAATTTGTTTGGGTCATTGATCCCATCGATGGCACAAAATCATTTGCAACCGGCCGGCCTCTGTTTGGCACAATCCTTGGTCTCATTCATGGCAATGCCATGGCTGTGGGTATGATTGAACAGGCCTATACGAAGG
>JBASWO010000204.1:0-10611 GCA_049276515.1 Alphaproteobacteria bacterium | reverse complement strand
CCTGAGTGGTGGGTGACACAAAGCTATATTCCCTGTCGCTCGGATCCGAGACAGCGTTTTTGAGCCCTTACTATTCCTAGAAGCGAATTCGAAAAGTTACATCTAGTGGTAGATTTCGCCAGTTCATTCCGCGTGCGGAAGTAATATAATTATAACAATGGCTTATAAAGTTAATTATAATTTCGCAAGATATAAGAAAAGTGCAAAGACGTTTGAGGTGCAAAAAATCATTGCGAATCAATAATTAAGACAAATCCTTCCCCGTCTTTATCCCCAGAAAGTGAACGAAATCCTAACAAAAATCGCAAGTTAGCGGTTGACACCCCCTGGCTTTGGGGGACATCTTTCGCCCCTCTCTGTTCTTGAAACCAGCAACAGGTAATATCTTGCTTAAAACTCGACTTGGTTTTGTCCGCGCGGACAGTTTGCGCGCTACCCCCATTCTGCAATTGCTATCCGTGGCTGTGCTTGCCGTAGGCGCCGGCCTTTTTGGTCATTCCTTACAATCTGAGCCTGCTCTGCAGCAGGTTGCTAGCAATGTTGTCCAATCCGCCCCTGTTCAAGCTGCGATAGCAACACGTAAGCATATTGCCTCAACCGTCGTTCCCGTCATCACCAAGTCTGAAAATGTTGTCCGGGAAGCTGAGCTTGATGATGGCCAGACACTGGCTGAACTTTTTGCAAACTCAGGCGCAACGCAAGCTGATGCGATGAGCGCCATGAATGCTCTGAGTAAGATTCATGATCTGCGCCGTATGCGCGCTGGTCAAAATGTTACGCTTTCCTTTGTTCGTACTGCGCAAAAAGAAACATTTGTTGGCGCCGTATTCCAACCTGAAGCCACCAAAGAAGTTGTTATCGCACGCAATGCAGAAGGTGCTTTCACAGCCACTATGCGTTTGATCCCTGTCGTCCGTCAGCGCTTGGCAGCTCAGGGCGAAATTCGCTCAACGCTTTATGAAGCTGGCGATAGAGCTGGTGTGCCACATTCGGTTATGGCTGGTTTGATCCGTATTTACTCGCATGACATCGATTTCCAGCGTGATATTCAGCCCGGTGATCGTTTTGAAGTCTTGTATGACCAGCCCATGACAACACATGGCAAGGCTGTTGGCGAAGCTGATGTGATTTATGCAGCTCTCAATGTTGGTGGTAAGGTCCATCCGATTTATCGCGTCACCTTCAGTGATAAGACAGTCGATTATTTTGATGATAAGGGCCGCAGTGCTCGTCGTGCTCTTTTGCGTACGCCCGTTGCCGCTGCTCACATAACATCAGGATTTGGCATGCGCATGCATCCTCTTCTAGGCTACAGCAAAATGCATAAAGGTATCGATTTCGGTGCGACGACAGGCACACCCATCTTTGCTGCTGGTAATGGCACAATCACCGAAGTTGGTTTTAAGAGTGGCTATGGTCGCTACATCCGCATTCGTCACAATGGCGCCACCTCAACAGCTTATGCCCATATGAGCCGCTTTGGCGCCAACATGCATCGCGGTGCGCGTGTCAGCCAAGGTCAAGTGATCGGTTATGTTGGCATGTCAGGCAGAGCGACAGGCCCTCATTTGCATTACGAAGTTCTCGTGAACAACAATCAAGTCAGTCCGATGAGTGTCAATCTGCCAACCGGTCGTACGCTCGAAGGAAAGCTTTTGGCTGACTTCAAGGCCGGCCAAGGCAAGATTAAGCAGGAATATGCCGTCATGCTCGCTAAGCGCCAGCAGCAGGCTCCTGCGACAGGCAAGAGCATCATCCAGGCTTCGGCCAGTGGCGTTGCCTTTGGCAACAAGCCTTCGCCTTCCTGTGGCCTTCGCGGCGGCTGCTAAGCCTCGCCTTCTAATCAGAAAATAATTGGATGGTTGCGTAAGCGGAACAAATTAGGTAATTTGTTACCTCGCTCTAGGCGAGCCGTATTTAAAAAAACAGCGCCATTTTTAAAACAAACTGCAGGTGTTTTTAAGCCTGCCGATTCAATCGTTTTTAACAAATCGCTGTCATTTTAGTCGGTCTTAGAAGGACCGTAGCTAGTATTTTGGAGTTTAGTGCCGTGAATATGCCGATCACCCGAGCAACCTTCCCAGAAGCAGCAACAGCCGTTGCTGGTGATCGTTTCCTGCACACGCTTCATGATGTCAGAGAAGTCTTTCGTCATTTTGAAACTCTGGTCAGCAGACGCAATTGCTTAGACGAAGATGTGCGCGCCAAAGCTTTGGGTGAACGTCTTCATGATACAAATCCAACTCTTCTTGCCCATGTCGAAGGTATTCTTGAACGCTTACCAAGACGCTTGGATACAAACCCAGAATGGCAAGCTGATCTTGAGGCTAATCACGTTGAGCTCTTAAAGGGTCTTGCAACCTATATTGGCATTGTGAGCGATTATAAATCTCCATCAGCAGATGAGGAAAGATTGAGTGCCAGCGCAGCCGCACTGTTTCAGAGATTTGCCAATATCACGCCTTATCCCCCGCGCGTGCAGCCAGCTCCAGAAGTTGATTTTAGTTTAATTAGCTAATAAAAAGCTCGGTTTTAGAAATCGTCGAGCGTGCTTTTATCAGCAAAGCGAATGCTGTCTGACCAGCGATGTTCAAGCCGACGAAGCGTGCGGTAGGTTGCTTCCAACTCATGCATTTCTGTTTCTTGTTTGAGCAAAGGCTCAGTCGTTTGCGTATTGAGGTTCTTCAGCGCATCCAAGATGGCCTTACCTTTTGCTGACACCCTCAGGCGCGCAGCACGACGATCACGCTCGGAAGCCTGACGATCAACATAGCCTCCATCAACGAGATTTTTCAGATTGTAAGATGCGTTGGAGCCCAAATAGTAGCCGCGCTCAATCAGATCGCGAACTGAGATTTCTTCATCACCAATATTGGCAAGCATCATCGCCTGCACAGGGCTAATATCATTGATACCGTGCCGTGTGAGCTCAATACGGAGCACGTCGAGAAAACGACGATGCATACGCTCAATCAGGCGAGGGAGGTCTTGTATAATCTGCGGGACGGTATGGCCCTGGTTATTGGAATGTTCAGTCATGGTTCCGGGAGAAATTGAGGCAAAAAATTCAGACAGGCCAATAGATTAGCCCTAATAAAAATAATTTTTGGTTAAGCCGATAGTCTGGCACAATACCCGTCACTCCTTTTTCAGCCGCAGCGAGCACCCATGCCCCCATCGAGCCAAAAAGCCATTGTTTTCCAAATAGTTGCTATTGCCGCCCTCGGCCTCTTAGCTGCCTGTTCTGTTGCTGAAAAGCCAGAGGGTGCTGACATCGGCAGCATGACACATATTGCCAATCAGTTAAGAGGACGCGGCGATGACGCAGGTGCTGCTGATTTCTATCAACGCGCCCTGCAGCGTGATCCCAAAGATAAAACGGCGCGTAAAGCCTTAGCCGAAATTTTTGAAGCCCATGGTGATACTGAAAACGCGCTTTTGAATTACAACGAAGCGTTACGCAATGATCCTAATGATGGAGAGCTGCATCGCAACCTTGGTCGTCTTTACATCAAGCTAAATCGCCCACAAGACGCCAAGGGCGAATATGAACGCGCTCTTTCGCTTGATGCACGCGATACCAAGGCTATGAACGGGCTTGGCATATCACTTGATTATCTTGGCAAACATGAAGCAGCACAAAAAATTTACAAAGAGGTGCTGGATGAAAAATCTGACGATATGACGGCTCTCAACAATCTCGCCCATTCTTATGTTCTGGTGGGATCGTACGAAGAGGCCATCAAGATTTTAGAGCCGCACGTCAAAAGCAAACACGCCACACCAGCCCTTAGACAAAACTTAGCTGAAGCTTATGGTATGGCGGGCATGCAAGCTGACGCCGAACGTGTTGCACGCATGGATCTCACGCCTGAGCAAATGAAGCGCAATCTCGATTATTATAATAAACGTCGTAACGCTTTATCTCTCACACCTAAACTTTATGCTGATCTCGGCAGTTTTCCTACCCAAGCTATGGCTGAGGCACGGCTTGCGACTATCCGTGGTAAATTCAAAGAAGCCGATGGCCTTGTGATCAATGTCACGCCTGAAGTGAAGGCAATGAACAGCACACCAAGCTTTGTCTTGCGTGCCCTAGGCTTCGCGCGGCCTGATAAAGTAAAGGTTTTCTGTGATAAGTTGAAAAAAGAAGCAATCGACTGTAAACCTCACACCTAATTCCCTAACTCATTTTCGTCAGGTTTTTCAGCATGTTTCGTCCCATTCAGCTTATCCCGTCTAACACCAATATTGATTTCGTAGCTAAGCGTTATTTTGCTTTTGCTGTCACCCTCCTTTTGGTGATGATTACCCTTGGTGCGTTGATGACCAAAGGTCTCAATCTTGGCATCGATTTTAAAGGCGGTATCTTAATTGAAGCCAAAGCACCGCAAGCCGTAGATGTTTCGGCATTACGCGATCAGTTGCATGACTTAAATTTGGGCCAAGTTGAATTGCAACAGTTTGGTAGCCCCACCGATATTCTGATCCGCATCCAACGCCAAGAAGGTGATGAGAATGCACAAATGGCGGCCGTACAAAGTGTGCGTGATAAATTAGGCAGTACTTACGAATATCGCCGCGTTGAAGTTGTTGGACCCACAGTTGGCAAGGAGCTCTTACATAGCGGCATTCTTGCAACCATTTTTGCAATGCTCGCTATCGCCGTTTATGTGGGCGTACGTTTTGAATGGCAGTTTGGTCTTGCAGCCCTGATTTCAACTTTTCATGACGTTCTAACTACCGTTGGTCTTTTCGCTGTGTTGCAACTTGATTTCAATCTGACATCCGTTGCGGCTCTTTTGACGTTGGCGGGTTACTCTATCAATGACACGGTTGTTGTTTTCGACCGTATTCGCGAAACATTGCGTCGTCAAAAAGCGCCTAGCTTGCGCGCTGTTATTAATGATGCCGTCAATCAAACACTTTCGCGCACCATTATGACGGGTGGCACAACACTTTTGGCGCTCTTCCCACTCGTGATTATGGGCGGACAAACGCTGATCAATTTCTCAGCAGCTCTCACTTGGGGTATTTTGGTGGGTACGTACTCATCCATTTACGTTGCGTCTGCGCTGCTTCTTTATATGCCGCCTTTGCGACGTATTGAGAAAGTTCCAGCCTAAGCTTTCAGCCGCAGCCAATAGATACCGGCAAGTAGGCCAATAAAAAGAAAGGGTGCAAAGTAAACGCGCGTAATTTCACAACGCGCGATTTTCATAACACCCATCCAAACAAGCGCCAAAATAGCGCCAAGCCCCCAAGCAACCAGCACTGGTTTTATATCGAAGCAGGACACGGCAAGCATTGTCCATTTGGCATCGCCCATACCAAGCGCATCATGCCTGAAGCCGTAATACCAAGCCTGATTAATCGCCCAAATCGTTATGGCAGCAGCTAGAGCGAGCATCAAATGCTGAGCTGCAAATGGCCATGAAACATAAAGGCCTTGCATAGCTGTTACAGCCAGAAGGCCAAGAAAAATAAGCGGATCAGGAACGTTGGATGTGAAAGAGTCGATAAGAGCAGCGGCTCCCAAAATCAAAAGCACAACAGCTGGTAACCACCAAGCCTCAGGGGGTAGGCCCGTTGTAGCCTGCATCAAACCGTCTTTGATGAAGCCAAAGACATAACCGTAGAAAGGGAGACTGGGATCAGCCATGTTTTACGGCAAGCAATTGCTATCAGGTGTGCCTGTTGGCAGCGTGATCCACATAACAAATTTTTGTGATGATGAGGATGGGTCATAAACAACTTCGGCAGAGCTGCTAAAGCCTGTGTTGTGTGAAAATTTTGAAGCTGCTTTTGTAAGACCGGTGACAAGCGCTGAACTACCAGCTGGATTGCTGCCACTTGGTGTTATCCAAATACAGCGGCCGCCATCAGCGTTACCGCCCATGCCAGCGCCATTCGAGTTGAGATAATACCATTGATTGAAGCCCGTGGTTGGTTGGGGAAGAACCGTCGCCCGTTGACCACTCCATATATTTTTTTGGCCCACCGGATCGCCTTCGCATTCGAGGGCTGACACTAAAGTTCCGTTGGTTGTATCTGAGGCTGGATAGCTATCGCCATTATTGTTGGTGCCATATTTTATGCTGCACTCATTGATTTTGGCGCGGATGAGATTGGCCTGACTGGGTATATCGGCTGAAATACGGTCAGCAACGCTGGCAACGCCAAAATCGCCAAAGCCAGATGACATAACCGTGGCTAAAAGCGCCAAAAGGGCGATGACAAAAAGAATGGGGCCGATGGCAATGCCTTGAGAATGCCTAAAACGTGGTGTCTTTACTGACATTGCAACCTCCATAAACCCTTGAAACTAGCCACTATCAGGGTTGCCAAAAGATTAGGCCATCCAATTGGACAAAGCAAAAGACTTCCGTTATCAAACCCTTCTTGCGTAATTAAAGGATTAGCCATGAAAAAGACCAGCCCAACAAAAGCACCAAAGATGACCCCTCGCGTCCGTGAGATTCTAGATAATTACGAAGGCGAAACTCGGGGAACCAAGGCCAATCTGGCCCGCATGTTGATGCAGGGTCGCTTAGGCGGTACGGGTAAAATGGTGATTTTACCTGTCGACCAAGGTTTTGAGCATGGTCCTGCGCGTAGCTTTGCTGTCAATCCTCCTGCTTACGATCCCCATTATCATTATCAATTAGCTATTGATGCTGGTCTCAATGCTTACGCGGCACCCTTGGGTATGCTGCAAGCTGGTGCCGATACATTTGCAGGTCGCATCCCAACCATTCTTAAATTGAACAGCGCTAACAGCCTCTCACGTCAAAAAGAAAATGCTGATCAAGCTGTCACAGGCAGTGTTGATGATGCGGTGCGCCTTGGCTGCGCTGCTATTGGCTTTACGATCTATCCAGGATCGGATGCCATGTATGATCAATATGAAGAATTTCGTGAATTATCAGCCGAAGCTAAGGCGAAGGGCCTTGCTGTTGTTCTTTGGTCCTATCCTCGCGGCGGTGAGTTAACGAAGGAAGCTGAATTGTCAGTCGACGTTATTGGCTATGCAGCTCATATGGCAGCTCTCTTAGGCGCCAATATCATCAAAGTTAAACTGCCTTCAGCTGATCTTGGCAATAAAGACTCGAAGAAAGTTTACGAAGAGAAGAAAATTCCCGTCTCATCTTTGTCGGATCGCGTCAAACATATCATGCAATGCAGTTTTGCTGGTCGTCGCATTGTCGTGTTCTCAGGTGGTGCCGCGAAAGGCGAAGACAGCATCTATGATGATGCACGCGCTATTTATGCTGGCGGTGGTAACGGCTCGATCATTGGCCGTAATTGTTTTCAGCGGCCACGTGCTGACGCTTTAAAACTCTTGGATGATCTGATTAATATTTATAAAGGCAAAGCCTAAGAATGAAAGCCGCCGCAAGGCGGCTTTTTTTATGCCTTCACGAGCATGGGGCCGAGTTCGCGACCGCCTAATACATGCACATGATAATGTGGAACCTCTTGGTGCGCATTGACGCCACAATTTGAAATCAGCCGATAACCATTTGCTGTGATCTCTGTGGCTTGCGCAACTTTGCTTATGGCGCGCTCAAAGCCAGCGATTTCTTCCGGCGATGCACTCGCGATAAAATCATCATGCTTTGTATAGGGGCCTTTAGGTATCACCAAAACATGTACGGGTGCTTTGGGATTGATGTCATGAAAAGCTAGAGCAAATTCATCTTCATAAACTTTTTTACAGGGTATTTCTCCGCGGAGAATCTTGGCGAAGATATTGTTGGCATCATACGACATGAAAGCACTCCTATGACTTAGGCAGCTGCCGCAAGTGCCAGCGCCTCTTCAGCGTTGATCTTACCACTATAAAGGGCGCGACCCAAAATCAGCCCTGCAATGCCCGTTTTGGCGTGGGCTTTGAGATCAATCAGATCTTGCATGGAATTTACACCACCCGATGCAATAACCGGTGTTGTAAGGGCAAAAGCGAGATCTATGATCGCTTCAATATTGACTTCACTCAGAGCGCCATCTGGATTGATATCGGCATAGATTAAAGCCGCAGCGCCTGCCTCTTCAACCCGCAAAGCAAGATCAAGAGCTTTCATGGATGATGATTTAGCCCAGCCCGTAACAGCAACATACCCGCCGCGCGAATCTACTTTGACCGCGATACGTCCTGGAAATTTTTTACAGGCTTCTTTGACGAGATCAGGATTTTGTACAGCAGCTGTAGCAAGCACAACGCGCTCAACGCCCTTATCGATCCAATTTTCAATTGTCTTCATATCGCGAATGCCGCCTGATAATTGCACAGGAATTTTGACGCTTTTGAGAATAGCTTCAACTGGCTCGACATTCACGGGCCGTCCTTCAACCACGCCATTTAAATCCACGACATGGAGCCAAGGAAATTGTTGGTCCTGAAATTGTTTGGCGCGCATGCCTGGATCATCATGCAAAATCTCAGCATGCTGCAGATAACCAATGCCGCGCGTGAGGCGCGCCACGACACCGTCTTTGATATGGATAGATGGATATAAAATCATGCGGCCTTATGCCACCTGTGATCCTTAGGCTCAATATGAGTTTTTGGGTAAGAAGCTACGAATAAAAAAGGCGCGCCTTTCGGCGCGCCTTGGTTAAAATGACCAGTCCTTAAATGACGGGTTGTGCTCCAGGTTGTACGCTTTGTGAAGCAGCTGATGCTGAGATAGCTCCGAAGTCAGGAAGAATGCTCTGCACACTGCCCTTACATGAGGCAACAGCCAAAGGTTGGCCTACAAAGGTGTCTCCTAATTCATTGGAGCCCATCGTGCGAGTTGGTACATAACCTTGCATATCTTCCTCCTCTTCTTTCCAAACTTTTTGTGGTTTCTTCGCCACACACTTAGATTAAACGCTGAATTCGTTAATTTTGTCTAAATAGCTATCTATATGAAAAATAATGATTTTATACCAATATTGACCTGTTTGTTACGCATCCGAGACTAATATTTTAACAATCTTGCAAGAATCAGGCGTTCATACATACCGGTTTTGTTTTTGATGACCCTCAACCCCACATCGTGCCCTTTGTTTCTTCTCTTCCATTAAACATGGTAAGGGAGAACGCCCGTAACAAGATCAATGGAAAAGAAAAAATGCGTCCCTCAAATCGCGCGCCCAATCAATTGCGCAGCATCAAGTTAGAGCCTGGCTATGCGAAATATGCTGAAGGGTCATGTCTCGTCAAATTTGGTGACACGCATGTTCTTTGCACGGCGAGTATTGATGAAAAGGTTCCACCTTTTTTGCGCGGCACTGGTCTCGGTTGGGTTACAGCTGAATACGGTATGCTGCCGCGCGCAACCCATGATCGTACCGACCGTGAAGCTGCTAAGGGAAAGCAATCAGGTCGCACACAAGAAATTCAGCGTCTCATTGGTCGTAGCTTGCGCGCTATCGTTGATCGCAAGAAAATGGGTGAGCTTCAAATCAAAATTGATTGCGATGTTTTGCAAGCCGATGGCGGTACACGTACCGCCTCGATCACAGGTGGTTATGTTGCTCTTGGTTTAGCCTTACGTCATTTGATGAAGGTTGGAAAAATTGCAGAAGATCCCTTGACGGACTCTATCGCCGCTATCTCATGCGGTCTCTACAATGGAACAGCTGTTTTAGATTTAGATTATGTCGAAGATTCTGCAGCACAGACAGATGCTAATTTTGTCATGACCGGCAATGGCGGCATTGTTGAAATTCAAGGCACAGCCGAGCATGCGCCTTTTTCAGAAGAACAGTTTCAAGAACTCATGAAACTTGCCCGCAAGGGAATTGCCGAATTATCTGCTTTGCAAAAGCAGGCGCTGGGTGGCTAAAGGCTTTTGGCTCATGCGCGCATTCGATGGTGATAAACTCGTTATTGCTACACATAATCAAGGAAAACTGCGCGAATTTGCTGATCTTTTGGCGCCTTATGCCAAGACTATTGTCTCAGCTGGTGATTTGAATTTAATCGAGCCCGAGGAAACGGGATCGACCTTTATAGAAAATGCAAAATTAAAATCTCAAGCAGCCGCTCAAGCATCACAGGCCATGGCTTTGGCTGATGATAGTGGATTATGTGTTGTCGCCCTTAATGATCAACCTGGACTTTACTCGGCTCGTTGGGGCGGTCCTCAAAAAGATTTTCATATGGCGATGCAACGTGTGCAGGATGAATTGGGCAATGCCGCCAATCGATCCGCCTATTTCATTTGTGTTCTTTCTCTTACCTGGCCCGATGGCCACACTGAAGTTTTTGAAGGTCGCATTGATGGAACCATTACCTGGCCGCCGCGTGGCGATAAAGGTCATGGTTATGATCCTATCTTTATACCGCGGGGTCATACACGAACATTTGGTGAGATGGAGAGTGCTGAGAAAAATGCTCTCAGTCACCGCGGTAGGGCCGTTGATAAACTGATCAAACGTCTTCAACAAACATGAAGCCCTTGGCCCTTTATATACATTGGCCATTTTGCCTATCAAAATGTCCCTATTGTGATTTCAATTCACATGTTGCATCCAGTATCGATCAAGATGTGTGGCAAAAAGCCTATGCGAAAGAATTAGCGCATTACGCACAACTTTTACCCAATCGCTTGATTACAT
>JBASWO010000203.1:0-9501 GCA_049276515.1 Alphaproteobacteria bacterium | reverse complement strand
ACCCATGATTTGTGTGTAGGTCTTAAAATCCATGGTCGAGTGGACATTCGATATCGCATAAATATTGTTTTCGATTGTTTTAGTGAAATGTGGATAGGTGCGACAAAAACGCTTGAAACATTCGGCTGTTTCACTACGAGTGGCGAAGCTTCGCGGATAATGATAACCAGCATGCAAACGTGCTTGATTGAGTGATGAGGCCATTTGTAGGACATCGCTGCCAGCTTCGTAAATTTCAACATCATGTTTATGGTACATAAGAACCGAGGCCAAATGACAGCCGTACCAGCCCGCACCGATAATACCAATTCTCATCAGAAAGCCTTTTGACAGGACGCCTTAAAACATCCGTTTGCATAACATGTTGTTGCAACATTTGGGTAAAAAAATAATCACGTTGGCGGCTGAAATGGTAAAGATAATGGCTAAATACCAGTCATTATTTGCTTTTTGGTAGATGCCGTGATAGCCCCGCATCATGCAAAAAGATGCTTCTATTGCTATCACTGGTGCCAGCGGTCTTGTTGGCAAATCTCTCGTCGCTCTTTTGCGCGCGGAAGGATTTACTCAAATCCATGAGATGAACCAAACCACCTGTGATCTAACAAATCGTCAAGCCACACTGGCTTATTTTGATGCCGTAAAGCCCGATTATATATTCCACTTGGCCGCTTATATTTTTGGCGTCATGGGTAATATGAGAAACCAAAGCGAATCCTATCTTCGCAATCTTTTGATGAATACTCATGTTGTCGAGGCCAGCCAGCGTGTTGCGGTCAAAAAAATCACAGCCATGGGAACGGGTGCTGTTTATCCATACCCTCCACCCGGCGATCCTTTATCCGAAAATATGATCTGGATGGGTAAGCCCCATGACGCACAGCGCGGCTATGCTTATTCAAAGCGCGCGATGCTCGCGCATCTCGATATCAATCAAGAAAATCATGGTATTAATTATGCTTTTGTCGTGAGTAGTAATCTTTACGGACCCCATGATCGTTTCAATACAGAAGTGGGGCAGGTGGTGCCTTCTCTGATACGTAAATTTTATGAAGCCAAGCAAACGGGTAAAAAAATTAGTGTATGGGGCAATGGCTCGGCACAGCGCGATTTTATGTATGTGAAAGATACAGCCAGAGCTTTACGGCTCATTATGGATACAATCGATGGCCCGGTAAATTTAGGAAGCAATCATGTTCATAGTATCCGGGATGTTGTTACGCATCTTGCTACCTATACAGGGCAAGAAGATAAGGTTGAGTGGGATGCAAGCAAACCTAATGGCCAACCCTACCGTGGTTATGATTTGAGTAAATTGCAGCAGGCAGGCTTTCAATCTGCTTTCAGTCTTGAGCAGGGTTTGCGCGAAACCTATGACTGGTATGCAGAAAATGAGGCAATAGCCCGAAAATAGCCCCATCTGGGGCTAAAAAGCCAATATACAAGCGGCCATCACTTGATATAGCTTGTTGGCAAATAAGCCGTTTTTACCTCTTAGGCCAATTTAATGGTAATTATACGTACACCTTTGCGCATATCCTTCCTTGGCGGCGGTACGGATCATCCGAGCTGGTTCCGTCAGCATGGCGGTGCCGTTCTTTCAACGACTATCAATAAATATATTTACCTGCAAATTCGCAAACTGCCGTCCATCTTCGATTTTAATTATCGTGTTGTCTGGCGCATGGTTGAGCAGGTTGCTGAAGTTGATGACATTCAACATCCTGTCGTTCGCGAAGTTTTGCGCCACTATGCCCCGTCCACTTTGCCGCGTCTTGAAATTGCTTATAACGCTGATCTGCCTTCGCGCAGTGGTTTAGGATCATCTTCAGCTTTTACGGTTGCTTTGCTGCAAGGATTAGCTGCTCAGCAAGGAAAAATTATCTCCCATCCTGAGCTTGCGCGTGAAGCCATCTTTGTTGAGCAAGAGTTATTGAAAGAACCTGTGGGGTGTCAGGACCAGATCGCCGTGGCCCATGGCGGATTGAATCGCATCGATTTTATGCATGATGGTAAGTTCCGGATTATGCCCATGCCTTTACCTGCCGGAAAACGCGAGGCGCTGGAATCGCACATGATGCTCTTCTTCACACGCTTTGAGCGTTCAGCAGGCATGATTGAAGCGACCAAAGTACAAAACTATGACAAGAAACATAAGGAACTTGTTCGCCTCAGTGAAATAGTTGATGAGGGTCAGAATATTTTACTAAATCCGAATGAGCCTATTAGTCGTTTTGGCGCGATGCTTCATGAAGGCTGGAAACTGAAGCGCTCACTTTCAGACAGCGTATCCAATAGTGAAATTGATATGGCCTACGAAGCTGCGATGGAAGCTGGTGCTACGGGCGGCAAGCTTTTAGGCGCTGGTGGCGGTGGTTTTATGCTCTTTATTGTGAAGCCTGCCCTACAAGATAAAGTACGCCGGGCCTTGTCCCAATTTGTAGAGGTGCCTATCCGTCTTGAAGATCGCGGCAGTCACATTGCACTCTTTGATCCTGAACTTGATGCTGCCCATACAGATGCAGAAACCATTGTGCATCTTGAAAAGCACAGAGCCAATCAACGTTCATGATGCTTTTGTTGACTTGAAATTTTTTGATCACACATGAATTTTACACCTCATAAAACCAAGAAAAAAATTCTTGTTATTCCCTTTTTAGGCCTCGTCATGCAACGTGCCTATCATTGGTGGATGCACGCAAAATTGGCCAAGAAGTTACGTGGTAAATATAGAAGGCCTATCGAGCGGAACGAGATTGCTATCGCCTTCAGCACCATGGAGCGCGCTGATTTTAGTTTGCAAACTGTGCGTGGTCTCGATGTCAGCGACAAAATAGACATTTTCTGGTGTGACGGCAGTAAGTCAGCCGAAGGCAGGGCCACTCCCAGTGCTAGTCATTTTAAACGCGCGAAGCTGAAAGAAATTCATTATGACGTCACGGGTGGCCCTGATATCGCCATTCAATATTCACTGCGCCGCATGCTGGAGCTTGGCTATCCTTATGTCGGTCTTTTAGAAAATGATATCCAGCTAGAAGAGGGCTGGCTCACGGCAATGATGAATGCCGCTCAAGCTGCTGAAAAAGATGGTTTGCGCATTGGTTCTATAACAGTGCGAACCATCCAAAGCCGAACGCTCTTTCATCGTCCTGACTATGCTTCAATTTGGCATATGGGGGCGGGCATGGTGCTCTTTACGCAAGCTGGTGCTGAAGCCGTGCTTGACGATTACCGCATTGCTTATGCACGCGATGTTAACGACTATTGGATGCAATTTGGCCCTAAATTAGAGGATTGGGAGCTGTGGATGGATCGGCCTGAACGTCGTTTAGGCGCGGATTGGTGGTATGCGGCGGCCATGATGAAAAAAGGCCTTGTTTCTATTGGTACTATTCCTAATCTAGCCCGCAATATTGATCAGGATGTGGAAGCCGATTTTCGCACCAACTATGTGATGAAAAGTCTAGCTGAGAGCCCCGATCAAAAAGCCAAGTTTCAGCGTTTTATGCATGCCTATAACCTGATGAAAGTCTAACTATGAAACACGCAATTATCACGACAACCATCAATGTTCCTGAGAACCTCAATGCCTATGCCAAGGATTTGGTGGATCATGGTGTCAAAAACGCCTGCTTTGTTGTTACAGGCGATAAAAAAACACCCGCAGCGACAGCTGAAGCTTGCGCGCAAATTCAAAAGACTTACGGCATCTCAACAGAATATATGGGTGTTGAAGAGCAGAATAAATTTATGGCGCGTTTTCCTGAGTATGACAGTTTCTTGCCTTGGAATTGCATTCAACGCCGTAACGTTGCAATCCTCAAAGCTTATGCTGATGGTGCTGACGTCATTTATACAATTGATGATGATAATTTTTTACACACGCCCAACTATATTGGATCACACGGATCACTTGGTCAGGTTCAACAGCTCGATGCAGTCCAGAGTGAAAGTGGTTGGTTTAATGTTTGTACCTATTTGACCGAACGGAGCGGCCGCCAGTTTTTCCATCGTGGCTATTCCTATGATCATCGTGTGACACCGGATCCAAAGACAACCACACAAAAGGTCTCAGGCCGTGTGGTCGTGAATGCTGGTCTTTGGCTGGGTGATCCAGATGTGGATGCGGTCACGCGCCTTGCTATTGCGCCGGATGTTACGGAATCGAAACTAAAAACACGTATTGCCTTGGCCCACGGTACAAAAGGGCCCTTTAACTCACAGAACACAGCTGTGCATCGCGATGTCATACCTGCTTACAGCATGTATTTTGGTGTCGGCCGCTATGACGATATTTTGCCATCCTATTTCGTCAAACGCATTGCAGATCATCTCAAAGATTATATCTGCTTTGGCATGCCGTTGGTTCGTCAGACACGCAATGTGCATGATCTCTGGATCGATGCTGATAAAGAACGTCTCGGCTATCAACTGACAGATCGTATCGTTGCTTGGCTTTATGAAATCACGCTGAAAGGCAATGATTATAAATCATGCATGTATGAAATTATTCCTGCGCTGCGTGAAAAATTCCGTACGGCTGAAAAGCTGACAGAAGATCAGAAAAAGTTCCTCGATATGATCGATAAGAACTGCGTGGCTTGGCTTTTAGCCATCGATCAGGCAGATGCTAAGTCGAAGGCGGCGTAGAGTTAGTATTCGCCAGGTTGAGATTGAGAATACCTGAGAGGAACGAGCCAAAGAAAAGTTGTAAGCCAACGACGATCAGCGTTACGGATGGAATGACGTAGCGCATGATGTCTTCGTAATTAAGAGGGCCGAATTCTGTCTCGTGCCATTTGCCAATGGCCCACATCATCCCACCGATACCTAAAAGCAAAATGAAGATGCTGAGTATTAAAGCGCGTTCGAGTGAGAAGTGGCTGGAAACAAAGGCCCATTTGTTTCCTCGCGGTAAGAGACCCTGATTAACAGCATATTGTTTAGCCAAGACAGCAAAGAGCACAATCTGGGTCCCCAAAATGACGCATGTCCCCGCAACAAGAAGGGTATGCACATCCAAAACAATGCCTTGAATGGAAAGAGGACCAGGTAGGAGGGCTGCCGTCGTTAGTGTGCCGAGGGCAATAAGTAATAGGCCGGGATAAAAAAACAGCCAGCGCGGGCTATACATCAAAAGAAAACGCAAATGCCGCCAGCCATCACGCCAAGTTCTTAAATGGGGAGGTCGACTGCGCCCATCTTTTTTGAGTGTTGTTGGTACTTCAGAAATTTTTAAACCATAGAGCGCTGATTTAACAATCATCTCAGACGCAAATTCCATGCCCGTGGTACGCAAGTTCAGTTTTTGAATGGAGGCTTTGTTGAAGCCACGCAGGCCACAATGAAAATCACCGCACGCACTTTTGAAAAAAAGACGTCCCAGAAAACTCAAAACAGGGTTGCCCAAATATTTATGCAAAAAAGGCATGGCACCTTTGCCAATGCCGCCCTTAAAACGATTGCCCATGACAAGATCGCTACCCGCACGTAATTGTTCTAAATAGGGCATCAGATTAGAAAAATCATAACTGTCATCCGAATCGCCCATCACGATATAGCGGCCTTGAGCAGCCCGAATGCCGCCCATGAGAGCAGCGCCATAGCCTTTGGTGGGTACATCAATGACACGGGCGCCACGGCGCCTTGCAATATCTTGCGATCCGTCTGTGCTGCCATTATCGCCGATGACAATTTCGCCCTGAACATTGTTATCTTTTAAAAAGCGCGTCGCTTTCTCTAAACACACATCAAGCGTCTCAGCCTCATTTAGGCAGGGCATTAAGATGCTCAGTTCGATTGCATTCGTCATAGCGTTATCTTTTTAACGAAGCAGGAAGAGCTTGGCAAATAGCTCAGGCCACGCGCGTTTTGATCTTCTGAGGGGAGTAGGTTTTTAATATATCGGCATAATGACCCGCAATAATAGGCCATTCCCAGAAGGATTGCGCGACATCAGATAATTCTGTCTTTGCTTCAGTCAATGGCCACAGGCGGCGCGCCCCTTTTAATTTCTTAGCCCAGAGAGCAGCTGTGCGCTCGGGCGATGGGTCTATATTCACAACCCAAAGATAGGGTTTAGCCACTAAGCTGCCGCTCGCAATATCTTTGCCGCACATGACGGGTAAGCCGCAGGCCATGGCTTCTTGAACGGCGAGCGGAAATGTCGTGTGTGGGCCGGGCTGTAAAAGAAGATCCGCTGCTTGATAGAGTTCAGCCAACTCCTGGTTTTGACGATGACGAAAAACTTGGACGTTGGGTAGGAACCATTTTTCTGGCTGGATGGGCCCCGTACCAGCAAGCCAAAAACGCCAGTCTGGCAGCAGTTTTGCTAATTCTTTTAAAGCGGGCAGGCCGTTTTCTTTATCAAAGCGCCCTACAAATAACATCACCGGCTGTTCATTGCGTAAAGCAAAGGAAGACCGCAAGACATTGCGCTTTTCACGCAAAGTTGGCTGGAAGATAGATGTGTCGACACCGTTTGGAATGATTTTAACCGGGCGCGTAAAAGCAATCTGGCGATAATAAAACTCAGCTGTAGCATCGCCTGTAAAAGTGCTTTGATGCGCATCTTTCAAAATTCTCTGACCCATGATGAAGCCAAGACATTTTTTGCTGAAGCGTTTTATAAGACCTGTCTGCGCAAGACCTACATGATGGGTAAAAATAACTGGCTTTTTAAGTCTTCGTGCCATGTAAAAAGCAATCAGGCTGCCAAAGGTTTCGTTGTCATGCAGCCAAACACAATCAACCCCCTCCATAACCATATAAAGGTGCTGTAAGCTGCGTGGTGTCCAAAGAGGCCACTGCCAGCCAAAAAGTTTTTCAAGAATATTGGTGCCTTGCATCGGCAGAGCAATCGTGCCGTGCATCTCAGGGATATGGGCGCATTCACTCGCAGCCCAAGTAAAATGCACATTATGCTCAAGAGCAATTTCTGCCATTAAACGCTCAGCGACGCGTTCAACAGGTCCATTATGACTTGTGTAGTAAGGCGTAATAGTCAGGACGGTTTGACGCCGCTGCAAAGGAGCGGACGCAGAATCAGACGAACGTGACGATGGCCGAAACATAAGACCAGCCTTACGCGATCAAGGCCTTCACGCAAGCGATTCCGTTTTTAGTTCCCGGGTCCCAAATTAACCAAGGTAACGCGGCGGTTCATAGCGCGGCCTAAATCAGCGTCATTGCTGGCGATGGGCTTTGATTCGCCCAAACCCTTGGCTGATAGTTTGGTTTCAGGAACGCTGTGGTTATCAACCAGAGCGCGAAGAACACGCATAGCGCGGCGTGACGAGAGATCCAGATTATAGGTATCACTTCCTACATTATCAGTATGACCTTCGATGCGGATGCGAGCCTTCTCTAGATCACTTCCTTTGAGTGCAGTTGCAACAGCAGCAACTTGTTTCTCACCATCAGTTGTGAGTTTGTCGGAGTTAAAATCAAAATTGATGGTCAGATCAATTTTTTTGGTGGCTTGGAGGGCGGTACTGATAGCGCCTGCATCAACATAAGTGGGGCGTGGTGATGGTACTACAGCCTTAACAGTTTGACGTTGGGCCCGGCTCATATCCACATTGGTGAGTACGGCACGCGTAAAACGAGTGCCCGTGATCCATGTTCCTACCAGTGAGGCGTTGGTAAGATCAGCTTCTGTAAGGTCAGCATCCGTTAAGTTGGCGCCATCTAGTGTAACATTGACGAGGCTGGCACGCATTAAAACGGCACCAGAAAGATTAGCGCCTGCCAGCGTGGCATTCGCAAAATTAGCGCCAGATAGATTTGCATTTGTAAAATTAGCGTTATTTAAAGTGGCGTTTGTAAAATTAGCGCCAGCAAGATTTTGGTGACTAAAATCCATGCCTGCCAAAGAAGCGTTGGCATAGGAAGCTAACGAGCCGCCAATTTGTAACTGCGATGGAGTTTGAGCCTTAATATTAACACCAGGTGCTGAAATACCGTCTGCCTCTATCCTGACGCCAGGAGCGATAATTCTATCTTGAGTTATCTCTACACCTGGAGCCGAAATGCTGGCGTCTTGCGCCTGCGCTTGAAACGTTACAGTTACGAGCATGAGCGCAATTAGTTTGGTTTTCATAAGAGCTCCTAGTGGGGGATATAAAAGACAAAAAAAGGGGGGCTAAAAAGCCCCCCAATTCCTAGTACCTTGGACTTACAAGGTCAATTATCTGCCTGACTTAGTGCAAGCAAAGGTAACGCGACGGTTCATAGCGCGGCCTTCTGCTGTGCTGTTGTCAGCAACTGGATTTTCCTTGCCGAAGCCTTGAGCGGACAGCATGCTTGCTGGAACGCCATACTTCTTGACCAGGATGTTCATAACGGCAACTGCGCGATGATACGACAGACGTTGGTTCAGCGCATCGCTGCCCTTGTTGTCGGTGTATCCTTGAACGGCAACATGGCCGCCCTTCTTGCTCTTGATCGCTGCGGCAACACCCTTCAGCTTCTTAACTTCAGCTGCTGGGACCTTGCTTGAGCCGCTGCTGAATTGGATGACAACATCAAGTTGTGCCATCAACAAAGCTGGACGGTTCAAAACATGGCTGGATTTAACTGTGCGTGCTTCAATCATTTTTTGCACGGGGAAGGCCGGTGATTGGTCTTCCGCGCGAGCTGTCGTCACTGCGCTGATCAGCGCTAACGTGGCAACAACTAACAACTTCGATACGGATTTCATTGGTCTACCTTTCTCTGCATTTTATGGTGGATCGTGCCTAAAGATGTGCGGGCCGGGTCTTTTGTCTTTGTCCATGCGGAACGGGGGCGAGAATGACATTTTTTTGGGAATTTTCAACAATTTCAGTGGTTTTTGATGCATTGAGGCGACAAGTGTTGTTCTTATGCCGCGCCTTTGGCCTCAATCGTAACTAATTAGTTAAAAAACGAGGTCCTGGCCGGTTGGCTTCCGTACCCGGGAATGCTGAGGGTCATAGGAAAGATTGTTACGCTTCCAGAGCGGTCTGTCGGATTAGCCGTATAAGTTCCAACCGGCCGCTGTTGGCAAGAGGTCTATTTTTGCTTGATAAGATCGCGCAAAACGAATGGCAGGATGCCGCCGCTCTTATAATAATCAACTTCATCCAACGTATCGATACGGCAGAGAAGAGGAATCTCATCCTTGGTACCATTGGCGCGTGTGATGGTCAGTGTAACATCCATGCGCGGTTTGATACCCGCAGCAATACCGATGATATCAAAAGTTTCCTCGCCTGTGAGTTTCAAATCATGGCGCGTCATATTGTTTGTGAAGACGAGCGGCAGAACACTCATGCCAACAAGATTCGAGCGATGGATACGCTCAAAGCTTTCTGCGATGACAGCGCGTACGCCTAAAAGCAAAGTGCCTTTCGCAGCCCAATCACGTGATGATCCGGTGCCATACTCTTTACCAGCTACAACAATGAGTGGCGTTTTCTCAGCTTGGTATTTCATTGACGCGTCATAAATCGACAGCACTTCACCATCTGGGAAGTGTTT
>JBASWO010000202.1:0-9993 GCA_049276515.1 Alphaproteobacteria bacterium | reverse complement strand
AACGAGGACATATCATGGCCGGCATTAACGAAGAGAATTTGAAGAAGAATGTACAGGACAAGGACACTTGGCTCCGCTTTGCCTATCTGGTGGTGTTTGGTATCGCCTTCTATCTGTCGATCCTACTGACTTTTGCGACGTCTATATTTCAGTTTTTGGCAAAACTCTTTAGCGGTTCGTCCTTTGAAGGTTTGTCAGAGTTCGGCGGTAACCTTGCGACCTATCAAAGCCAGGTCACCCGTTATTTGACTTTTGCGTCGGATGAAAAACCATTTCCATTTGCTCCCTTTCCAGGTCGCACTCTTTAAATTGTAAATATTACTGCGCCTCGTAAGGTTTTGCGGCGCGCAGAAATATTTTAGCGCCTGGATCATACTTCTCAATAATAGCCTGAGCTTGCCCATTAGCTTTCATTTCCATGGCGGCAAGATCAAGCATGCGTACAAACCTATATTCACCGGCTTTAATACCTAAAGATGTATTGGCATACATTAAGGGCCCTTCAGTGCGCGTTTTTCTAATTTTTCCAGGATTATTTTGTATATACCTCCCCGCAATCTTAGGCGTTGTGATGACAACGTCTGCCTTATTAGATGCGACATCTAATAAGGGATCAACTTCTGCACTCATTTGTGCCAATTGAACAATCTGCGCTAAAGGGAAATGTTTGCGAGCAATTTTCTCCATGATATCGCCCTCTTTAGCGGCAATTTTAATGGCTGGATCGTTCGCCGCCATAATATTTTGATCAAATCGCACATCATCTTCTCGAACATACAAATTAAAAGTATCGAAGAGATAAGGGCTCACAAAATCAACACTCCGCGCACGCTCGGAATTGATTGTTAAAGCAGTACAGTAAGCATCAAACCGGCCTACATCTAAAGCAGGAATAAAATCTCCACGACCAATTTCTTCTGTCCACTCAACTTTCAATTTTAGATTTTGCGCCAGTTGATTAACATAATCATACACCAAACCGGACATGTTTTTTGTGTTAGGATCAATATCCAGGAAATCCGGCGAAGGAAAATAACCGCAACGAATAACACCGGTGCGCATTACACGTTCGTAAACAGATTCTTCAGCTACAGCAGTATGAGGTGTTGTAAATTTTAAGACGCCGTACGTGACGATGACAGAAACAATGACTGAAGCAAGAATAGTATACCCTGGTTTCATGGCACGACCTGTCGCAAGAATTAGCTTAACCAACTCCGCATAGCTTGCGTGACATCATCAGGCTTTTCAAGTGGCGATAGATGCCCACATTCATCAACAATAGTGAGCTTGGCATGCGAAATACCAGCAGCAATCTCACGCATGATATCGGGTGGTGTTAGAGCATCTTGCGCACCCACAATAAGCTGCGTTGGGCATGAAATTGTCTTCAATGTTGCACGGCTATCAGCACGATTAAGAATGGCTGTTTGCTGGTTATGGAACGCTTCGCGCCCTACCCGCTCAGCCATTGCCATAATGATATGCGTAAGATCTTTGTCTTGCATACGATCAGGATGAATAAGGCTCGGTAAAAGACGAGGCGTTACCCCCTTAAATTCACCTTTGGTGGACATACTGAGCAAAAGACGACGGCGTTGGCTTTGCTCAGTTGTATCTGAACGCGCCGAGGTATCTAAAAGACACAATTTAAGAACACGTTCTGGCGCCTGCCGCATGATCTCAAAAGCAACATAGCCCCCCATCGAAAGACCCGCCAAAGCAAATTGCTTAGGGGCTTTTGCGAGAACCTCCCGCGCTAAAGCAGACATTGTGTCATGCTGCGTTATATTAGGAACGCTGCAATCGGCTATGCTTTTCAAGGCGTTAATCTGATTTTGCCACAAAGCTTCATCACAAAGGAGACCAGGCAGTAAAATCAGTGGCATACGGTTAGGCATCAAGGAAACTCCGAATTGCTTTCAAGTGTAACGATCTGCTATGCATAGGCTCACAAAATAGAGACAAAAGAGTAATTAGCACAAGTGACCACATTTGCCGATTTAGGGCTAAGCGATGACATTCTGAGAGCTATTCAGGATGTTGGATATACAACCCCTACCCCCATTCAAGAACAAGCTATCCCCTACATATTGATGACAAGGGATTTGCTGGGCTGCGCCCAAACAGGCACCGGTAAAACGGCCAGCTTCGTTCTACCCATGCTTGAGGTCTTAGGCAAAGGCCGTGCCCGCGCACGCATGCCCCGCTCCCTCATCTTAGAACCAACCCGTGAGCTAGCAGCCCAGGTTGCCGAGAATTTCGAGATTTACGGCAAATACCATAAATTATCCATGGCGCTTTTGATCGGCGGCACAACGATGGATGAACAAATCCGTAATCTAGATCGCGGTGTTGATGTTCTCATTGCCACACCAGGTCGTATGCTTGATTTGCATGAGCGTGGCAAGATCATGCTCAATGATATCAAAATTTTTGTTATCGATGAAGCAGATCGTATGTTGGATATGGGCTTTATTCCTGATGTTGAGAAAATTGGCGGACTTTTGCCCCCGATACGTCAAACACTTTTCTTTTCAGCTACAATGCCTCCGGAAATTCGTAAACTAGCTGATCGTTTCCTGAGTAATCCAAAAACAGTTACCGTGGCACCACCAGCAACCACGTCTGAAAATATCAAACAGATTTTTATCTCTATCCCCACCAATGATGGCTGGCAAAAGCGCGAAGCCTTACGCATGCTTCTCAAGCGTGAAAATGTTCAGAACGCTTTCATCTTCTGCAATCGTAAGCGCGATGTCGCCATGCTACACAAGTCGCTCATCAAGCATGGCTTCAATGCTGGCGCCTTACACGGTGATATGGAGCAATCCGAACGCACCGAGACGCTCGATAAATTTAAACGCAACGAGATTACACTTTTGGTATGCAGTGATGTTGCGGCACGTGGCCTTGATGTCGACAATATGAGCCATGTTTTTAATTTTGATGTGCCATTTGGTGCTGATGATTATGTACATCGTATTGGAAGAACTGGTCGTGCGGGCCGCAGTGGCACTGCTTATACCTTTATAACTCCCGAAGAAGATAAGCTTGTTGCAGCGGTAGAAAGTTTAATTAAAAAGAAAATTGACCGCGAAACTTTGGCAGATTTGCCAGCTCCCCAGCCCATGGCGCGACGCGGACATCAAGCTAATCCGGGTGGTGGACGACATCAGCATCGTCAAAATCAAAGGCATAACCGCAGTCATCATGCGAATAGCCAGCCCCAAACGCGCGATACGACTTCACCTGCACAACGCCAAGACAACAATCGTGCGACACCACCAAAAGATGATCACGATGTGAATGCATTGCCTGCATTTCTACGTCGTCCGGTTACGACAAAAGGCAGTTAAAGCTTGAGATCTGCTTCGGAAGGTTTTGAATTCTGATTATTGGGTCTGAACGCCTTTTTTTCTATATGCTCAACAAATTCAGCCACACCTCTATAGCGCTGCGTAAGATAGAGGCTAACGCAAGTTACGCCGTAAAGCCCCATCACAGCTGCTGACCACATATCTTGCTGAACAATATTTTGAACCACCGCTGCCGCACAACCAGTTGCCAATAAAAGTGGCGCAAAAACTTCTTGTGTTAAAATCTTACCTACTGCACGGAATGCATTTGTAAGCACACCGCTTGCTTCTTTAGGCGCGGCTTCATTTTTTTCTTCCTCTAGCCTCAGGGCTGCGAGCACACTTGCCATATAGGGCTGAAGCGTTGCTAAAACATAGCTGACAATAGAAACGGTTGATAAAGCGACCTGCAATTTATTTGCTGGATCATGGATATTACCCATCAAGGTAAAAGCGGCCCCCCAATACATCCATGGCCTTGCTAAAAGCTGTGATGTTGGTTTTTCAAAAAAGGCTACCAGATTGCCTGTAAGATTAAGTGAGAACACAGCAAATTTACGTAACTCGCCTAAATCCTGTGTTGCCAGAAATGACTGAATAGCAGGCGGCGCAGTTGCCAAAACAACTGCCAGTTGAAATGCAGGTTGAACTAAAAGAGGCGCTTTAAAAGTAATAAATTGTTTGAGAAGAGACTTTGTTTGCTCTTCGGGCTGTATTGTTGGGGTGAGCGGTACGGGATCATTCAGGAAAATTTGATCAATATTTTCTCTCAATAGCTTTCTATCTTTTTGGGCTTCACCTATACAGCGAATGATAAGACATGCGGGAATAGCAACCAGGCTAGCCCCCAAAACAAAATCATTTGTTGTCATGCCGAAAACAACGTCACTTGCTGGACTTGGCACGTGCCAAACAAATATTGCGCCCGCTATACTAGATAAAAAGCAGCCATCGGTCAGAGCATTAACACCAATGTGGTTAATGTCGTATTTTATGAGTGGTTTTCTACCAGACGTTTCAATTGCAGCTATATTTATCTCATCTTTAATCATTACCGAATCACCTAAAACAATTATTCTTGCCGCTAGGCGAATAAAGTTTTCTTGTAGATCCCTGCCAAATGCGGCAAGCCAGCAATATGAATAGAATGACATCTTATAAAGATTCGATAAGGAAAGATTTATTGGGCGCTATCAGCGGTTGTGCACTGCTGGTTGCTTTAGCCTCACCAGTTGCCGCGAAAACCATTAACCATACTTTTCAAGCTAAAGATAAGAAACAAGAGACGCTGATTACAGCGCAACAGATGACGACAGACCAAACAACCGGCATCGTCACGGCTAAAGGTAAAGTGGAAATAGCTCATGGAGGCTACATCCTTCATGCCGATAAAGTTACCTACAATCAAAAAAACGGCGTTATGCGCGCTGAAGGCAATGTCACTATTTTGACGCCAAGTGGTGAAGTTGAGTTTGCAAAAAAACAAGAAATCAGTGGCGATATGAAACAAGCTTTTGCCGAAAATGTCGGCATTTTGTTTCCAGATAATTCTCGCCTCGCCGCCAAGACCGTTCAGCGTTATGACGGTCGCTATGTAGTAGCCGAAAAAGCTACCTTCACAGCCTGTAATGTTTGCAAAGAGGATCCGGACAAACCGCCTTTATGGGAAGCGCGAGGCGAAACCATAACGCACGACAATGTTGAGCATGATGTTTATTATCATGATGCGACAATCGAATTTGCTGGTGTGCCTGTTTTTTATACACCTTATTTTTCTGCACCCGATCCTAGCGTTACGCGCCGCCAAGGCTTTTTAACACCAACACCAGGTGTATCTCCCAATATCGGAAACTTTGTTCATGTTCCTTACTATTTCGATATTGCTCCAAACATTGACGCAACCTTTGCTCCCACCTTTAGTCAAAATGACGCCCTGCAATTGGGTGGCGAATATCGCCAGCGTTTTAGAAAAGGTAATTTGGAGCTGGATGGTAGCTTTACGCGCACCACGCTGATCAGCGATAAAGGCGTCAATCAAGGCGATCAGTGGCGCGGTCATTTATTTGGTAACTTTCTTTATAATATAGACAATGCTTGGCGTGCCGGCAGTGAAGTTGCCTTCACATCAGACAAAAGTTATTTACAACGCTATCGCATTTCTTCAGCTGATCAGCTAACCAACCGAGCCTTCGTTGAAGGCTTTAAAGGCCGAAATTATGCGGTCACCAATATGTATTATTTTGAGAATTTAAGACCTGGCTCTCAACCCGTGCAGCCTCTCATTTTACCTGAAGCAAGTTTCCACGCTTTAGGAGAACCAGGGAAAACCTTGGGTGGTCGGTGGTCTTTCAATGGCAGCTTACTCGTCACCGATCGGAACAACAAAAATCAATCACCCTCGCAGCA
This sequence comes from Alphaproteobacteria bacterium, assembly GCA_049276515.1. Taxonomy (GTDB): domain Bacteria; phylum Pseudomonadota; class Alphaproteobacteria; order UBA9219; family UBA9219; genus JAATFY01. Next base: position 4,228 of record JBASWO010000202.1, on the reverse strand, counting down.
GGGACCCAATACGCGCCGCTTTTCTCTTGATACGGGCTGGGAAAGACAGTTTACCTCCGACACAGGTTTAGTTTCTACTCTTTCAGGTATGGTGCGCGGCGACACCTATTGGGCCGATAACGTCAACAACCCTAATGGCTCAGGCAATAACTTTAATAACGTCACGCTTGCTCGTCATTTTGAACAAGCCAACGCTATATTCCGCTACCCGATGGGCCGTACCGGTGATGGTTATCAGCAATTACTCGAACCCATCGTTGCTCTCACGGCAGCGCCCGACTTGCGCACCAGCTCACGCCAACCCATTGAAGACAGTATTGATATAGAATTTGATGAAACCAATTTATTCATGCCCAACCGCTTTACCGGTCGCGATCTTATCGAAAGCGGTAGTCGCGCCACCTACGGTTTGCGGCACGCCATTACTACACATGACGGCGCCCGCGTCGATATGTTCGGCGGCCAAAGCTATGACTTTACTAAAAACAATAACTTTCCTCAGCAATCAGGTTTACGCAAAAACCTTTCGGACTATGTCGGTCGCATCGATTTTATTCCAGCGCAATGGATGAATTTGAATTATGGCTTCCGCTTGGATGAGCATGATCTATCTCCACAAAGGCAAGATGCTCTTATTTCAGCCGGCGTCCCTGAATTCCGGCCCTTTAGCCGTTACCTCTCAGCCTATCAAACGGGAACAACAGGTATTCTCGATACAGTTGAAGAAGTAACCATCGGCTTTACATCGAACTTTGCAAAATATTGGACACTTTCTGGATCACATCGTCACGCCCTACAACCACAACCAGGTGGTCGCAATTCCAGCGCATCCCTTACCTATGCTGATGAATGTTTTATCTTTGGCATCACAGCCAATCATGATGACACGCAACGTGCCGATATTAGCTCAGGCACTTCGGTTGTTTTCCATTTCTTCTTGAAAAATCTGGGCGGCCTTCACACCGATTCAACGAGTTCTGCAAACTTCCCAGCTGAATTTCGTAAATACTAGCGCTTCAGAGCTTTAAGCGCGTCATCAAAGCCCTTAACGAGGGTAATACCTTCGGGAGCCTTTGAGATTTTTGTATCTAGCCAGAGACATGTTTTAATGCCGCCAGCTTGTGCAGCTTGCATATCCCGTAATTGATCACCGAGAAAAGCTGAGCGCGAGACATCAAGTGCCATGCGCTGCACAGCCTCTAGTATCATACCGGCTCCCGGTTTCCGCCAAAAACTCTCACGTCGATATTCAGCCACAGTACCTTCGATATGTTCAAAACAAGCCAAGGTAAGGTCGATAGCCACCCCTTGCTTACCCAGTTCTTTAAGCATCCATACTGTTAAATCATGATGGTCTTTTTCGGTGTAGTAGCCACGTGCAACCCCCGACTGATTGGTGAGAATGGCAAGGCGGTACCCCATATCTTGGGCCGCTTTCAAGAACTCAAAAACACCCGGCATAAACTCAACTTGTTCGCGTTTACCCACATAACCGTGATCAATATTGATTACGCCGTCCCGATCCAGTAATAAGCCGCGTCTGAGCATTTTCCTGTTTCCCTTCGTCCCTCCTTACTATATTAACGGCGGGACCTACACAACCCAAGGTTAGATGACATGCTGAAATCGCTTATCACACTTTGCCTCATTGCTTTGTTAGGAGTTTTCCCAATGACTGCCTCTGCCGCCGACCAAAAGCCCCTTGATCTTGAAAACACGCTTTATTTAGATCTAGCTGATGGCCGCGTGGTCATTCAATTGCGCCCTGATTTAGCACCAGCACACGTCACACGCATTAAAGAGCTTGTTCGCCAAAACTTCTATGATGGTCTTAACTTCCACCGCGTCATTCCTGGCTTTATGGCGCAGACTGGTGATCCAAAAGGTGATGGCACCGGCGGTTCTGGAAAAAAACTGAAAGCTGAATTTTCAAAAACACCCCACGTTCGTGGCACGGCTTCCATGGCACGCGCAGCGAGCCCGGATTCAGCAGATAGCCAATTCTTCATCTGCTTTGCACCCGCTCCTTTCCTTGACGGTCAATATACTGTCTGGGGCCAAGTCGTATCCGGCATGGAATTTGTCGATAAAATTAAAGCCGGCACACAGGCAAACAACGGCGCTGTCAATGACCCATCGAAGATTATAAAGATGCAGGTTGCAGCGGACGTTAAAGACAAGGGTTAATGAAACCTGTTCACGTTATTGGTGGCGGCTTAGCTGGCAGCGAAGCTGCGTGGCAGCTCGCGCAAAGCAATGTGCCCGTTATATTGCATGAGATGCGCCCCATCAAAGCAACTGATGCACATCAAACTGACAGTTGTGCTGAACTGGTATGCTCCAACTCTTTTAGATCCGATGACAGCGAATACAATGCTGTAGGCTTGCTTCATGATGAAATGCGGCGCTGCAATTCTGTGATCATGCATGCCGCCGACGCCAATCAAGTACCCGCTGGCGGCGCCCTTGCAGTTGATCGTCATGGTTTTTCTGCGGCGGTCACCAAAGCTTTAACCGAACATCCCCTCATTACCATTCAACGCGAAGAGCTCATCGCACTTCCTGATGACAAAGAGATGGATCAAGTCATCATTGCCACAGGTCCTTTGACATCAGATTCTCTGGCGCAATCTATCCGCACGTTAACAGGACAAGAATCTTTAGCTTTCTTTGATGCTATTGCTCCTATTATTCACCGCGATAGCATTGATATGAGCAAAGCATGGATGCAGTCGCGTTATGACAAGGTTGGTCCAGGCGGAACAGGGTCGGACTACATTAATTGCGCCATGGATAAGGAGCAGTATGAAACCTTTATCCGTGAGTTACTCGAGGCTCCAAAAACAGATTTCAAAGAATGGGAAAAGAACACACCGTATTTTGAAGGCTGTCTACCAATTGAGGTTATGGCGGAGCGCGGTGTAGATACCTTGCGGTACGGCCCCATGAAGCCTGTAGGTCTCACCAACCCCCACACCCAGAAACGCCCCTATGCGGTCATGCAACTACGCCAAGATAATGCACTTGGCACGCTCTATAATATGGTTGGCTTTCAGACCAAGCTAAAATACGCAGAACAAACGCGCGTCTTCCGCCTCATTCCCGGTCTTGAAAATGCAGAGTTTGCGCGCTTAGGCGGCCTTCATCGCAATACTTTTATCAACAGCCCCCTCTTACTTGACGATCACTTACGCCTCATGAAGCGTCCCAATATTCGCTTTGCCGGACAAATTACAGGTGTTGAGGGCTATATTGAATCTGCTGCTATTGGATTATTGGCTGGTCTCTTTGCGGCAGCCGATCGCAAAGAAGAGAGCTTGCTCTCACCACCACGCACGACCGCCCTTGGTGCTTTGCTGGCCCATATTACAGGCAATGCAGAAGCCGAGACCTTTCAACCCATGAATGTAAATTTTGGTCTTTTTCCACCGATCAACTCCAAAGCACATGGGCGTGATCGCAAATTGGCTTACACACAACGCGCAAAAATTGACATGCAGGCATGGTTGGCGCAACGCCAACCCAGCATTGCGGCCTAAAGTTAAATTGGCGTTTTAATGATGTCTTGGTAAGCCGCAATCACTTTGTCACGAATGGTGACAACGGTTTGCAACATAAGCTCGGCATTATTGATAGCCGTAACTACACTTGCGAGATCTGCCTTACCAGTAGCCGAGGCAATACCAGCTTTCTCGCCTTCCTCTAATGCTTTGATAGCATCCGTGGCATAAGTTTTTAAGGTGTCTGAGAAGCTTCCGCCTGCACCTGTCTCAATGAGATTAGAGGCAGCTTTTCCAGCACCTGCACCACCACCTTGGCGGTAAGCAGCGAGAGCATCAGCGACATTCATAACCATGACTTACCTCATTGCAAAAGCTGAATTGTACTAAGGGCCATGCCGCGTGCAGCATCAATCGTGTTCAAGTTTGCTTGATAGGCACGATTGGCCTCATTCATATCCATCATTTCTACCAGCGTGTTTACGTTAGGTGTTAAAACGTAACCCTCTTTATCGGCAGCAGGATGTGATGGATCATATTTCTTTACAAAATCACTTGGATCACTACGTACACCAGTGACTTCAACACGGTACGCTCCAAGCGCTTTATCAAACTCATTTTTAAATGTGATGATCTGACGTTGATATGGCTTCTGACCAGGACCCGAAGGCGTTGTATTGGCGTTAGCAATATTTTCAGCAATCACCTTCATGCGGCGATCCTGCGCT
>JBASWO010000201.1:0-14201 GCA_049276515.1 Alphaproteobacteria bacterium | reverse complement strand
CCTGATGGATTGGCTAAACGTGCAGCAATACGATCAATATAGGTCGACATCATACCGATCTTATTTTCACGGATGAGCGAGCGAATAGGATCGCCTGGTGAATCAGGTTCCGTGAAAAGGTATTTAATATGAGGACCCGTTTCTTTCATGGTCTGATAGATCAAACCCGTAAGACCAGCGGCAAGAATGTTTTGAACACCAGGACCCATGGCTTGTTCAGCCAGGAATATTAAACCCATCAGCGCTTCTTCAGGTGAGCCTGCGTGCACAGTTGTAATAACCAAGTGGCCCGTTGTAGCAGCACGCAACAGCTGCTCGGCAGCTTTGGGCGTACGAATTTCACCTACGTAAATATAGCGTGGCGCCCAACGCAAAGCGCGCTTTAAGCAAACGGCCCAATCTTCTTCTTGTCTGACTTCAACCTGAAAGCAATGTCCGCCTTCGCCATGACGTCCTTTGAGCATAAACTCCACAGGATCTTCGATGGTGACGGCAGCACCGCCATAATTACGTAAGAAATAAGCGAGCAAGCCAACAGCGGTCGTTGTTTTACCGTGACCCGTTGCACCCGAGACAAGAATTAAGCCGTCACGTTTGCCAAGCGCCTTCATATGGTCGGCTATGTGCTTAGCAAAACCAAGCTTATCCATATCAGGAATAACGGTGTTGATGCGACGTGCGCAAACCCAACTACTATTATCTGACATTTTCTGTTTCGAAAGACGGCAGCGCACACCTTCAAAATCGATCGAGCCATCGTTGTTTTCTTTGAGGCCCTCATTGACGGCCGACATAAAGCGATCAACAGCTAATTGATACTCGGGAGGCACCAGCTGATTGATGTGGCTCTTACCTCTCTCTTTGGAACGATACAAAGCCTGATCAGGCTGATCGAGACGCACATAGAGATCGATGAAGGGAAGTTCGCTAAGCGTGATGGACATTTAAGAAGACCCCGGAGAAGAAACTCAGGCGTCAGCTATTTTCCATGAAATGGGCGATGGAGGAGCAAACGCTACTATAGGATCGTTATTTCCGGTTAAAATCGGCTTAATATCCGGGTTTGATTGGCTTTTCTTCTCTAGAATCAAGGTCTCTTTGTTCACAGGCAGCCCATAAAAGGCCGGACCGTTGCGGCTCGCAAAAGATTCGAACCGATCGAGAGCTCCAGCTTCATCAAACACTTGAACATAAGATTCCAAGGCATTAGGCGCACAGAATATACCAGCGCAACCACAGGCGCTTTCCTTGGTCTTGGCCGTATGGGGCGCTGTATCGGTGCCTAAGAAAAACATCTTATCACCAGATGTCGCCGCCTTGATCAGGGCCTTGCGATGCTCTTCGCGTTTAGCAATGGGCAAGCAATAGAAGTGCGGACGAATACCGCCCTGAAACATCGCATTGCGATTGATATGAAGATGATGCGGCGTAATCGTCGCTGCTGTTGGTTTTTTCTTACCTTCTTCGGCCACATAATCAGCAGCTTCTTTTGTTGTGATATGCTCAAAGACAATTTTGAGTTCTGGAAAATCTTTACGCGTTGGGATCAAAACCTGTTCAATAAAGCGCGCTTCACGATCAAAAATATCAACCTCTGGATCTGTAACTTCACCATGCACCAAAAGCGGTATGCCAATTTTTTGCATATGCTCAAGAACGGAATAGATGTTCATAATGCGTGTTACACCACGTTCAGAATTTGTTGTGGCATTAGCCGGATAAAGTTTGGCGGCAGTCACAACCCCTTTGGCATGACCCTTTGCTAGGTCATCGCCATGCGTGGCATCCGTTAAATAAACCGTCATGAGTGGCGTAAATTTTACACCAGCCGGTGTCGCCTTGATAATTTCTTCGCGGTAATCATGCGCCTTTTCGGTGGTTGTTACCGGCGATTTGAGATTAGGCATAATGATGGCACGGGCAAAAACCTTGGCCGTATACGGTAGGACCGTGCGCAACATATCGCCATCACGCACATGAACGTGCCAGTCATCGGGGCGGGGTATCGTTAAGCGCTGGTTGGACATTCAGCCTTCAAAGCCAATATTCATCGAAGTTGGGCCTTTGGTAACACAAATAAGGTATAGAAAAAAGTCTTACGGACGGCTTTGCCCCCATGACCCCCTGTGTTATCAAAACATCTCAATTTTAACCCGATTCTCGAATCCCCCTGATGCCCATTCAACCCCGCACAACACCTGGAACGCTTGAGCTCTTGCCGCGCGACCAGATGGTCTTTCAACACATGATCGATACGATCCGTAAGGGTTTTGAGCGTTTTGGTTTTATCGGCATTGAAACACCGGTATTTGAGTTAAAAGATGTCCTGCTCACCAAATCTGGCGGCGAAACAGAAAAACAAGTTTATTTCGTTCAATCCACAGGATCTGTTCAACAGGGCCATGAAGCTGATCTAGCCCTGCGCTTTGATTTGACCGTTCCACTGGCGCGCTATGTCGCTGAACATGAACGCGACCTTGCCTTCCCTTTTCGCCGCTATCAAATCCAGCGCGTCTATCGTGGTGAGCGCGCGCAACGCGGTCGCTTCCGGGAATTCTATCAATGCGACATAGATGTGATCGGCAAAGATAAACTCGACCCCTCTTATGATGCCGAGCTTCCTGCAATCATCGTGCAAATTTTTGAAGAGCTCAAGATTGGTGATTTCACCATCCATTTCAGCAATAGAAAAATTCTTCTCGGCATTCTCCAGGGCTTTGGCGTGGACGATGCTGAAAAACAAAAATTGATTTTAAGAGAAATTGATAAACTCGATAAAATCGGCGCCGGTAAGGTACGTGAAGCTATTATGGCTTTAGGTCTCAGCGGTGAACATGCTGATAAATTATTGACCCTTATTCAAAACAAGGGCGATAAAAATGAAATCATCAATGCCCTACAGAGCCTCAATGTCACGCACCCCATTTTTGAGCAAGGCTTGAAAGAAGCCAAGCAGATGGTTGAAAGCTTGCGTGCTTTGGGTGTGCCCGAGAAACGTACGCGTCTCAATCTTGCGATTGCGCGCGGTCTCGATTATTACACCGGCACTGTCTATGAGACCCTGATTGATGCGCACCCCGAATTTGGCAGTGTGTGCTCAGGCGGCCGCTACGAAGATCTTGCCAGCCTTTACACCAAATCAAAATTGCCTGGCGTCGGCATATCCATTGGCCTCACGCGCTTGTTCGATCAATTAAATGCCAACAAGCTTTTGCCTTCAGCACCCAACACGGTACATGTGCTGATCACACAAATGGATGCAGCCCTCAGTGCCCACTATCTTGCGCTTGGCACGACGTTACGCAAAGCGGGCTTTAATGTTGAGAATTATCTGGAGCCCGCCAAACTCGATAAGCAGCTTAAATATGCTGATAAGACAGGCATTCCTATTGCCCTTCTGATTGGCTCCAACGAGCAAGCGAACAACACCGTTGTTGTTAAAGAATTGGCTGCCAAAACACAAAGTGAAGTGCCGCAGGGACAATTGGTAGAAAAATTACGGACATTACTGCCACATCTCAAGACGACTTAAGGATAAAGCCTTGCCTTCTTCATGGCTGTCTGACCCCGAACCTGAACTCCCGTACCGCATGCGGGTACCGCGCATTTTTTGGCTGATCCCAATTCTAATCGCGCTTGGCATCCTGATCGTCTTTGGTGTTTTACTGCGCGACGAAATGCGCACATCGAAGTTACAAGCCGAATGGCTATCCACCTATGGCAAGCAAATCAAATTCACGATGCAAGCCGGATCTAATCCTGAAATCCATTATCCGCCTAGCGGTCCCTACAATCAGCGGTTGGGCTACAGCTATATGCCCTATTTTATTAAATCCCTTGAGACTGCCGATTATGATGTTGCCGCACAAATGCGCACCTCAAAAACCTTCCAATATTTTGTTGGCCGCGGGCTCTATCCTATCTATCACGCAAAAACCACAGCAGGTCTCACACTCTATGATCGTGATGGGCAAAAACTTTATAACGCAAGCTACCCCAATCACGTTTTTAATGACTTTAAATCAATACCGCCTTTGCTTGTGGATACCCTCCTTTACATTGAAAACCGCGAATTACTGAAAGATGGACCTGTCACACTCAATCCCGTGATTGAATGGGATCGCTTTGCTTACGCCGCCGTGGGTCAATTGGTACAAAAAATAGTTCCCAACTTTAATGCCGGCGGCGGCAGTACTCTTGCGACACAGATTGAAAAATTCCGGTACTCACCTGGCGGTCAGACAGGTAGTGCCATGGATAAAATTAGGCAGATCGTATCAGCAAGTCTTCGCGTTTATCTTGATGGCCCCGATACACGCGAAGCGCGTAAAAAGATTGTCCTTGATTACATGAACAGCACGCCTTTGAGTGCGCGCCCGGGGTTTGGTGAGGTCAATAGTATCGGCGATGGCTTATGGGCTTGGTTTGGGATTGATTTAAACGACGCCGTAATTGCATTAAATTTGCCAGACACAGATGCAGATTCATTGCGCGCCAAAGCACGTGTCTATCGGGCCTGTCTTGGTTTAATCCTCGCCCAACGCAGACCAAGCTATTATTTATTATCCAATCATGCGGCTTTAGATGATTTAACCGATAACACTCTTAATCGTCTCGCTGAAGCAAAAGTGATCTCCACAGCTCTCCGCGATGCCACGAAAGCAACGACCTTTAAGTTTCTTCCTGAAGCTCCGCAAGCCCCTCAAGCTCCTTTCATTGAGCAAAAAGCAACCAACGCCTTACGCAGTCATTTACTGAGTATGTTGGGTTTAAAGAAACTTTATGAAGTGGATCGGCTTGATTTAGCAGCACGCTCAACTCTTGATCAGCCTGCGCAGCAAAAGACCGTCGAGTTTCTAAAAAAGATGGGTGATAAAACATTTTTAGAATCCATTGGCCTTTATGGCTTCCGCCTCCTCAACCTTGATAATGATCCGAGAAAAATTAAATGGAGTGTCGTGCTCTATGAGCGCGGTGACACCAATAATAAAATGCGTATTCAAGCCGACAATATCGATGCCCCTTTCGATATGAATGAAGGCATGAAGATGGATTTGGGCTCAACCGCAAAACTACGTACGCTCGTCACTTATCTTGAAATTATCGGTGAGCTCCACCGTCGTTATGCAGGCCTTTCGACAGAAGATTTGGAAGATTTAGCTGCTGAAGCTCCTGATATGCTGACATCTTGGGCGACAACATGGCTTGTCGATCATCCCGATGCTGAATTGGATGAAATGCTGCAGGCTGCTATGAACCGCAAATATTCAGGCAGCCCCAATGAAACATTCTTTACAGGTGGCGGTGCACATACGTTTGTTAATTTTGAAAAGAGTGAAGATAATAAAATTATGGATTTGCACGAAGCCTTTCGTGAATCCGTCAATCTCGTCTTTATTCGTCTCATGCGCGATATTGTGAATTACACCATCGCGCAAGGCTCACATACCAAAGAAGAATTACTTGATGATCCGGATGAGCCTGCGCGGCAAAGCTATTTGCAACGTTTTGCCGATAAAGAAGGCAGCGTTTTCCTAAACCGCTATATCAATGACTATATCAATTTGTCGCAGCATGCCGCCTTAGAGCGCCTCGTCAGCCATGCGCATAAAGGCGCGACAGCACGCACCATTTTATTCCGCTCCGTTCGCCCCAAAGCAACGTATGAAGAGTATGTTACCTTCATGAAGCGGCATCCGTTGAAGGAAACAATCAGCGATGATCGTCTCCGCAAACTCTATCTCGATTATCCGGTTGAGCGCTATAATTTGTCGGATCGCGGCTATATAGCTGGTCTGAACCCCATGGAATTATGGCTGGCCGGTTACCTACAAGCCAATCCCGGTGCATCACGCCGCGCTATCTTGGAAGTGAGCCAGCCTTTGCGCCAAGAAAGCTATGCCTGGCTGTTCCATCCACGTCTTAAACATGCACAAGACACGCGCATCCGCATCATTCTCGAAGCTGATGCTTTTGCTCGTATTCAAAAACGCTGGGCACGGCTTGGCTATCCTTTCAATCGGTTGACACCGAGCTTTGCGACATCAATTGGTAGCTCAGCCGATCGCCCTGGCGCCTTATCAGAGCTCGTCGGCATTATTTTAAATGATGGCATTAAACATCCGATGGTTCGTTTTGAGATGCTACAGTTTGGTGCAGACACACCCTATCAAACAACTTTAGTCCCTGATGGCTCAACGCAATCTCAACAAGTACTTGATCCTGCTGTTGCACGTACCGTTAAAAGTGTCATGGCTGAAGTCGTCGATAACGGTACAGCTAAACGCGTCAAAGGTGTTTTCAAAGATGCTTCAGGCACGCCCTTGGCTGTGGGCGGCAAAACCGGCACAGGTGATCAGCGCTATGATGAGTTTGGTGCAGGCCGAAAACTTATTTCATCGCGCGTCGTCAATCGTACAGGCACTTTTGCCTTTTACCTGGGCGACCGCTTCTTTGGCACCATTACGGCTCACGTTGCTGGTGAAGATGCCGCCGATTATAAATTTACCAGCGCCCTTTCTGCACAAATGCTCAAGTCATTAGCGCCGATTTTCCAACCCCTGATTGAGGGTATTCCTGCGACAGCACATAATGATAATGACGTTGCAGTGCCCGCAAAGCAGCCCTAAAATCCGGTATGCGCTTTCAGACCCTACTTTTCATTCTATGTACGAGCAGCTTGAGCCTCTCGGCTATGGCTCAAAATGTTGCTGGGCAAAAATCCTTAGGCACATTCGGCTCATGGCAAACCTTTACCTATGAAGAAGCCAATCAATCCGTTTGCTACATGGTAAAGCCCATCCGCTTTCCACCACCTGCCAATAAAAAATTTAAGCGTGGCGATGCTTTTTTAATGATTACCCACCGGCCTGGCGAAAACAGCAATGATGTTGTCAGCTATGCCTCTGGCTATAACTTTAAACCAGCCAGCGAATTAAAAATTACACTTGGTAAAAATAGCTTCAGCCTTTTTACACAAAAAGACACCGCTTGGTCGCGTGAGGCATCCACTGATCACGCCATAAGTCGAGCCATACGCGATAATTCAAGTCTGCGCGCTGTTGGCCAGCCCGCACAAAATGTAACAGCTGTGACAGATACCTTAGATATTAAGGGAGCGGATAAGGCTTACTATGCCATCAGCAAAGCCTGTGGCCTTGAGGTAGAAATGCCCAAAAAAGCGCCTGAAAAAGCAAAAAAAGCACCCAAACCTGTTAAAAAACAGCCTAAGTAAAAGCAACTTTTGACAGGGCAAGGCTTTTGCGGGCATTTAGCGCCCATGGGTATTAGCAATCACGCAAAAAACTTCGCACCTGTGACAGCCGTCATTGATGGTAAGCGCAATTTGGTTGGTCTTAGTTATGACGAACTGGTTGAGACGCTAACAGCAGCAGGTTTCGAGAAATTCCGCGCCAAGCAAATCTGGTCATGGATTTATTTCCATGGTGCCACCAGTTTTGAGGCGATGACAACACTTGCCAAACCGGCACGTGATAAGTTGGCCGAACATTTTGTTGTGGCGCGCCCCACAATATCCCTTGATCAACAATCCGAAGATGGCACCCGGAAATGGCTCCTCAAAATGCCTGACGGTCAAGAAGTTGAGTGCGTCCATATTCCAGAAACAGACCGTGGCGCTTTATGTGTATCTAGTCAGGTTGGCTGCACCCTGACTTGTCGTTTTTGCCATACCGGCACTCAGAAACTTGTCCGCAATCTTGAAGCCTCTGAAATTGTTATGCAGGTTATGCTCGCCCGCGATGCTTTGGGCGAATGGCCATCAACACGTGATACGCGCATGCTCTCTAACATTGTGATGATGGGCATGGGCGAGCCTCTTTATAATTACGATAATGTAGCAAAAGCTTTGCGCATCATTATGCATGGTGAAGGCATTGCCATTAGTAAGCGTAAGATCACGCTTTCAACATCAGGCGTCGTGCCGATGATTAAACGCTGCGGTGAAGAGCTGGATGTTGGCCTTGCCATCAGCCTCCATGCTGTCACAGATGAATTGCGCGATCAGATCGTCCCCATTAATCGCAAATACCCCATTAAAGAATTACTCCAAGCGTGCCGTGACTATCCGGGTGCAAGCAATTCACGCCGCATTACCTTTGAATATGTCATGCTGAAGGGCATTAATGACAGTCCAGTAGATGCTAAGGAATTGGTGCGTTTGCTCCGCGGCATTCCTGCCAAAATCAATTTGATCCCTTTCAATGCCTGGCCTGGATCACCTTTTGAATGTTCCGATTGGAGCACAATTGAGAAATTCGGTGATTTAATTAATGCGGCGGGCTACGCCAGTCCTGTGCGCACGCCGCGTGGTCGCGATATTATGGCTGCTTGTGGGCAGTTAAAGTCATCAAGCGTGCGTATTTCCGCCGCTGAGCGCGCTGCGATCGATAAAATTATTGCGGAAAAAGAACGAGTTCAGGGCTTAAGTTAATTTGTAACACTACAGATTGATTTTCTTATTGTATTTTCTTTGTGCCCCACTATCTAATCACCTAACAATTAAAAGATTTTACTTTTACTATTTTTTTATATTGGAGACTGAGAATGCTAAAGCGTAGTGACTCTGATCGCTTCTTCAAAGCTAGAAGAAAATCACCTCAAATTGGTTTGTGGTCTCGCTTGGTTAATTTGATTGAAGGTAGGGGCGCGTTTAAAGCAAGCAACCCAATCAAAGCCAGTCACTCTGTTAAGAGATCCATACCTATAAAAATTACACCTACTACGGTTGTTGTAGCCAGCACAGGTATCTTAGGCTTATTTGCGGCAGCCGCCCTTTCACTTATGCCTCCCTCCTATAGCCAAAGCTCTGACACTGTAGAACTCAATGCTGCCAAGTCAGCCGTAGCAACAGCGCAGCAGATGCCTTCAGTTTCTGGAGCCTCTACAGCTACACAGGTTGATCAAGAAACGCGCGCTACAATCGAAGCTTTTACCCATACCAAAACCTTTGCGGCTCTACCCCAACAAACGCAAGATGATGGCAAGCAAGCTCTGAAAACCGGCAGCAAACATTTGATGGCTGTCTTTTTACAAAGTACAGCGTCAACAGTCATGCGCCTTGAAGGCGCTGAGAAAACTCAAGATCTTTTAAAGACAGGCGTAAAGCTGGTTGAAGCTAACGATATGCACGGCGCCGTTCCCTTTATGATGAAACGCGATCTTGATTACGTCACAAAAATCGTGAAATCGAAAGCAAGCTATTCTCCAGCACCAAGCGCTTAAGAGAAGCGGTTATTTCTTGCAAAACCCGTTGGTGGCAATTTGCCAGCTTGTGCGCGCGCACCAAGCCATCCACGCAAATCTGTTTCCGTACGATCGCGATCACCGGATTTCCAGACCAAACCTTCCTTCAGCTTGAAACATTTCACATCTGAGAGGCCGCCATCTTTATATTTCTGCAAAATGACGCCGCGACCACGGCCCATTTCTGGAATTTCATCTAACTTAAAGATCAATAATTTGCGGTTTGTGCCAATAACAGCAATGTGATCGCCAGCGACAGGCGCGAAGGCCGCGGCTTTTGATTTGCCGTCTACATTCAAAACCTGCTTACCGTTTTTCGTCTGCGCTAAGACATCTTCAGCCTTAACGATAAAGCCGCGACCATCGCTCGATGCTACAATGAACTTCTCATCAGCCTTATATTTCGTCACTCCAACAATATCAGCATCATTAGGTAATTCGATCATGATGCGTACGGGCTCACCAAAGCCACGTGCGCCTGGAAGTTTATCGCCGCCCAAGGTATAAAAACGGCCATTGCTTGCGAATAATAGGATTTTGTCCGTCGTTTCAGCATTAAGGACAAAACGCTCCTCATCGCCTTCTTTATATTTTACTGCGGCCCGTGCTGAAGCATCTTCCGCTATATGGCCGCGTGCAGCACGGATCCAACCTTTGGCTGATAAGAGAACAGTAACATTTTCACGTTCAATGACAGCTTCAACCGGCACATCAAGTGCAATTGGTGCGTCACCAATTTCTGTACGCCGCGCACCCAAAAGAGTGTTCTTGCCAAAGGTTTTCTTTAAATCAACCAACTCGGCATCAATACGCTCCCAACGCGCGTCTTCACTCTTGAGCAGCTTCTTAAGTGCGGCTTGCTTACCGGAGAGATCTGCCTGCTCAGTCTTAATCTGCATTTCTTCTAGCTTACGCAAACTACGTAAACGCATATTAAGAATAGCTTCAGCCTGTACATCTGTGAGCTTAAAGGTCTTCATCAGAATAGGTTTTGGCTCATCTTCAGTCCGAATGATTTTAATAACCTTATCCAGGTTCAAATACGCAATCAGATAGCCAGCCAAGACCTCGAGGCGATTTTCAATCTGCGCCAATTGATATTTTGAACGGCGGATCAAGACATCTTGACGATGATCGAGATAACTCTTGAGCGCTTGGCGTAAGTCCATCACCTGCGGGACGCAGTCTTTATCGAGTAAGTTTAAATTGAGCGATATACGTGTCTCAAGCTCAGTCTGACGGAACAGGGATTCCATCAAAACAGCTGGATCAACATTGCGGCTCTTAGGCGTAAGAACAAGCCGGATATCATCTGCAGATTCGTCATGGACATCATCTAAAAGCGGCAGTTTACGAGCTTGTAAAAGCTCAGCCATTTTCTCAATCAAACGTGATTTTTGCACTTGATAGGGAATTTCGGTGACAATGATTTGCCAAGTGCCTTGGCGTAATTCTTCTTTTTCCCATTTAGCGCGCAAACGGAAAGATCCGCGGCCGGTTTTATAGGCTTCAACAACCTGCTCGCGCCCCTCAACCAGGATTCCGCCAGTTGGAAAATCAGGCCCCGGCATGAAACCCACCAGTTTATCAATGTGGGAGTTGGGGAATTTAATCAGATGCCTTAAAGCATCACAAATTTCGCTGACATTGTGCGGCGGAATAGATGTCGCCATGCCGACAGCAATGCCGTTTGAACCATTCGCCAGTAAATTAGGAAAGGCGGCTGGAAGAACAACCGGCTCTTGTCCGCTACCATCATAGGTCGAGCGGAAATCAACTGCATCCTCATCAATGCCTTCAAGCAAAAGCTTCGCAACTTCTGTCAAACGCGCTTCGGTATAACGCATCGCTGCTGCATTATCGCCATCAATGTTACCGAAATTGCCCTGGCCTTCGACCAGCGGATAACGCTGCGCGAAATCTTGGGCTAAACGCACCATAGCTTCATAAACCGCAACATCGCCATGCGGATGGAATTTACCGATGACGTCGCCAACTACACGTGCTGATTTCTTAGGCGGTAAATTGGGCTCTAATTTGAGCTCGCGCATCGCGAACATAAGACGGCGATGGACAGGTTTTAAACCATCACGCACATCAGGTAAGGCGCGATCCATAATGGTGGACAAAGCATAGGCCAAATACCTCTCCGACAATGCTTCGGAGAGTTTCTTGTCAACGATCTCGGCGGGAGGTCCCTCCGGCGTGCGCGATCTAGCTGATGAACGGGCCATAGCTATCAGTTAGCAGTAATCGTATGATTCTCAAGAAATTTAAATTTTTAAGCCACTACGGCTTGTCTATTTTCACTCGCCTTACGGTAGTAATCGGCGAGGCGCTGACGGGCCTGGGGTAAATCCCCAGCTTGAGCAATAAGGAGACGGCTATGCGGATGGGCAAAGACGTGGCGCGATAAGAAATGCCCGGTGAGCTCTAATCCTTGCAAAATATCAGCTGCTTCCCAACTCCCGGCACCTATTAGAAAGGACGGCAGCGGAAATAGTTTTTCATGATAGGGCTTACCCGCATCAATGGAAACAGCGCGCCCCGTACGCGGACTGACATAAGCCAGATTATCCGCTGTACCATTCGCAGCACATTGCGTGAGATCCATACCATACCCAAGGGATTGCAAGAGACCTATTTCCCATTTCACATAGGCAGGTCCCCATAACTCAGGATCATTGATACTGAAAAGTGTTGCCAAGCTCGCATAGACACCTGGCATGGGTTGACGTTCCGGTAAGCTAGCCTCAGTCACCACACAAGCACTGGCAATAATCGCTAAAATTTCTGGATGATCTAGCCAAGGTGCAGCATGGCTCTTTAAAAGATCGCAACTGTAATTGCCAAGATGATCTAAAAGCCGAGCCCGCCAACGCGCTTTAATGCAATTCCCTGGCTGCAAAATGGGCTGGGATGTATGCCCCTGCCCACCCGAAACCAGGCCCGCATGACGGCCACGCTCAGGCGTTAACAGCGTAACGATCGCGCCATTTTCACCGTGAGGGCGTGCGGAAAGCACTATCGCTTCATCCATCCATTCCATAGAATCAATGTAACTGGTAAGACTATCTCACTGCAATCGAAACTTCTGCGCCCCATGACCACAGCCATCCATTACACATCTATTAACCTTGCAAATGCTGGTAAGGAAATTTTTGGCTTACAGGTTGCTATCTCGAGCTGGATCAAATCTTATTTCCGGTATAGCCAGCAGGAGAAATTTAATTTTCTCGTCGGCGATGCCAAAGATTGGGATGAAGTTAAGATTATGGCCGCTGAAGCCAAGCTTGATCCAAGCCGCCTTGTTGCTCTTGATCGCCGTTATGCGCGGGAAAATTTTGGTCATTTTGATACGATCTTCCGTCCCGATCCACACGTTCAAAATATTTTATGGCAGCGGCAACAAGTCAGTGGCGCAGCTTTTAATTTCTGTGGTCTTGCCCATGCGATCGGCGGCTTAGAGACGGGTGATTTGCTTGAGCGCTATTGCCTGACACCAAGCGATGAAAATGATGCTATTGTTTGCCCCTCGCACGCTGTGCGCAGCGCGATTAGCGCTTTTTGGGATAATTACAGCGCTTATCTTCAACAGCGTTTTGGGACCTACTTTAAATGTCCCGTCCAATTACCCATTATTCCGCTCGGAATTGATATCGAGCGCTATGAAGCCATAAGCACGCCAGCGAAGCGAAGTGATCAACGCCAAAAGCTTGGCTTCAAAGACGATGATATTGTTTTATTGTGGGTGGGACGCCTAAGCCATGCGATCAAGGCTCATCCTCTTCCGATGTTTCAAGCTGCCGAGCGCGCAGCAGAGAAAACCGGTGCCACCGTACATCTCGTCATGGTTGGATATTTTGTACCTGACGATGCTGGGCCTATGTTTCAAGCCCTTGCTGCGGATATATGCAAAAAAGCTAAAGTGCATTTTATTGCGAATAATGATCCACGTTTTCCAGAAGGATTATGGGCCGCTGGTGATATTTTCCTCTCTCTCATTGATAATATGCAGGAAAGTTTTGGCCTTACCCCCATTGAAGCCATGGCAGCGGGCTTGCCACGCGTCATCAGCGATTGGGACGGTTACCGCGACAGCGTAACAGACGGTGAAGATGGATTTTTAATCCGAACCACACAACCACCCCCTGGTAATGGTCGTGCACTTTCAGAACTTTTACTCAGCGGCAAAGAAATGTATGGCGGGTTTTTAGCTAAAAGTGCCTTATCGGTTGCTGTAGATTATGAGATGGCAACAGAAGCCATTATCAAACTCATTCAAGATAAAAATAAGCGTAAAAGCATGGCTGAGAAAGCCCACAAACGTGTGCGTCCAACTTATAGTTGGCAGAGCATTATTCCAGCCTATGAAGCCCTCTGGAAAGAGATGTCCAACAAACGAAAGGCCAAACCTCATCAAAAAGTCTGGCCCTCAGCCCTACCGCAGGTTCCCGATCCCTATACGATGTATCTTTCTTATCCAACAGCACCACTCTTAGAAACAACCAAACTGACTGTTATGGCGTCTACAGATGAGATTAAAAGTTTGTGGAAACACGAAATTAATATTTTTGGCCTGGATATGATGATCACACCAGATGAAGCAACGAAGCTTATCAATTATGTTTCAGGGCAAACAAACTGCACGATATCAAACATTCTACAGCAGTTTAAAAGCAACGACCGCGCGTCACTCTGGCGCACGGTCGCATGGTTGCTCAAACTTGGAATTTTAAAAGCCGCTTAGCGAACTTCCCCTGTTGCTCCAACAGATAAATCGGCGCCTAAACCACGACGCGTTGTCGCATTGGTGCGTGTATTAACATTGACGTTGGCTTCACGTTCAGCCGCACTACAACCTGCCATACCGCTATTGGTTGCACATTTATGACGACGCTCTTCAGCAAAACGTGTGTCTGTCGCTTCTTCATTGC
>JBASWO010000200.1:0-6304 GCA_049276515.1 Alphaproteobacteria bacterium | reverse complement strand
AGCGATAGTAGCGCGATTGCAACAATCGCGTACAAACCGGCATTGATAAAGGCGCTGGTTACGGTGCGTCCTGATTCTTGAATCGAAACGGGTGATCCAGAAGCATCGGGGGCGATTTGTTTTACGGCTCCTGTGAAAGCGACGAGCGTGTCGTGATCACGTGCATTGCCTTTTGGAAAAATTTGCACGAGATAGCGACCATCGGGGCTTGCCCAGTTGCGACGCAAATCATCTGTGATGGTATCGATGCTGATAGGGGTTGCGCCGAGGACGGTCTTCACCATCTCGAGACGCGTTTGCATAACGCCCACAATATTATTTGTTAGTATTTGTAATACAGCAGGGTCATGACGTGCGACAACGTCGTCGAGTGCTTTCATCAAACGCGCTGCCGAAGGATATTGATTAGAGAGTGGGCGCAAATCGTCAGCAACCCTTTTGAGGGCTGCAAAATTTTCATCATCAGTAGGTGTTGGTGCGGTTGAAGGAAGAGAGAGTGTTGGGCCTAGAATAAGATTTGCGTCGGCAAGGAGGGCCAGTTTGGCTTCCTGATCTTCGGGGACAAAACTCGCAAGCGTTAGTGTGTGGTCAACTTCGGGCAGCTTTTGTGCCTGTTCTGCTAGCTCTTGAGCTTCCTTTAAAGAAGGCCGCAAGGCTTCAATTGTGTATGAATTAGAATCTGGATCCTGCATGAGATCGAAAAGAGTGGAGACGGATTCTGTTTTTGCGTCCTTTAAATTTAAAGGATCAAAATCAAAACGAAGTTGTGTGGTGATGCCGATGCCAATGAGGGCGGTTATCAAGGCAACTCCAAGTATGACGCCGCGGTTATTGATTAAAAAACGATCGATAGGTGCTGCCCAGCTATAACCAACAGCTTCTTTTTCTGCAGGTGGCTGTGTGAGTGTCATGAGGGCGGGTAATAAAGTGATGTTGAGAATAAAGGCGATGATCATGCCAACGCCAGCGATCAAGCCGAGCTCCGATACGCCTCTATAGGCTGTAGGGATAAAGGCTAAGAAACCCAGTGCCGTTGAGCCTGCCGCCATTGCTAAAGGAATGGCAATGATGCGTGCTGTGCGTAGCATAGCTGCTGCGTGATCGGGCTCATGATAATGTTGATCGCGGTAACGCACGCCGAACTGAATACCAAAGTCAACGGCGATACCAATAAACATAACAGCAAAAGCCACTGAGATAAGATTAAGCGAGCCAATAGCGGCAAGGGCAAAAGCTGTCGTTGCGCTCAAACCAACTGCCAGAGTTATCACAATAGGGATAACAATTTTGAGGGAGCGCAAAGCAGCCATGAGAAGGATAAAAACCAAAAGACCAGAAACAGCTGTAGCGGTGGTTGTGCCATCGGCAACGCTGGCAAATTCTTCGTCATTTAGAGGCACGGGGCCCGTAAGGCGGACGCGCACATCTTGCTTGGTTAAGTTGAGATCATTAACAAGCTGGCGAAGAGTGCTGGTCGCTTTTTCGCCAGGCTGGAGTGCTGAATAATCCAGTACAGGTTTTGTTAAAATAAATTTACGTAAATCGCGCGGTCCTGGTTTTTGCTCACCAGCCATGCTTTGCCAAGCAAGCGGTTTGTCTTGTCCTGCGAGTGCGGCTTCAATCGTATCGGCAATTGTTTGGAAGGGGCGGTCTACTTTATCGTAGGTGATGGCGTTATATTGCAGGCCTTGAAGCATCATGGCGATGGTGCTGAAAAAACCACGTAAGGACGGGTCGGCACTCAGTGCGCCTAATAGAGGTTGGGCTTCGATGATTTGATTGAGTGCCGCGCTAATTTCATCTTTAGATAAAAACAGTAAGCCATTCTTTTGAAAAAAAGGAATGGCTTCTGGGCGCTCAACAAAAGAAAAGACTTCTGGCATCGCTGCCATTTTTTGGGCAAGGGCAGATGCCGCACTTTCAGTTGCATCTGCTGTTTTGCCATCAACAACGGCGACCATCAAATCAACTTTTTGTGGAAAGGCCTTTTCAAGTTCGGCTTCGCGTTTGCGCCAGTCCAGATCAGATGAAAGCAACTGGTTGATATCAGTATTGATCTTGAAGTTGTTTACAACAAACCAGCTTGATCCTGCAGCGAGGAGAAGCGCCAAAGCAATGACGAGCCAAGCAAAGCGGCGGCTCAAATCAACCAACTGCATTATGATGTAGGTTAACAAGACAAAACTCCCTGAGACGGTGGGTTAGGTATCAGGAATATTCTAAAAAGGCTATATCTTGCTTATCGTGGTCCACCTTTTAAAAAGTCCAACGAACCATCTTTAAGGGCTTTTTCATGACGGTTATCGTGCTCTTCCGGGATAGTTATGTAGGCTTTTGAGTGCGTTTTGGGATAGTGGGGGTGATTAACGTCGCACAAAGTTACTGCAAGGGCGCTCATGCGAAAACATCCGACAATCTTGGGCTGTCCGCCATGTACTAGAAGAATATCTATTTCTGCTTGAGGCGGTGCAACATCCAATCCAATGAGAAATGGTTCGGGAACTCTGGGCAGGCCTAGCTGGAGGGCTACACCTAAATGTTGGGATGATTTGACAATCAAGGGCAAAGCTTTTGCGCGCGCCTGTTTGGCAAATGCAGGGTATTCCTCTTCAGCCCGCTTGAGTCTTCTTGCAAGAACCACATGCAAGGGTTCAAGGTCAATAATATCGGTCATTACATATCAAAATCAGTTGTTATTCTTTTTTCACAGGAGCTGCGCCGTTCTTGTCATCAATCGGCACGCCTGGTTCATATTTTGTGCGTTGCATGGCTGGCGCTGATTTGACGTGCGCTACATTGGGGGCGCCAGCAAGCTTATGTGTGAGGAAGCGTTGAAAAGCTTCCCAATCTTCAGCAACAATTTTAATCAAGAAATCAGCGTCACCTGTCATCATGTAGCTTTCGCGAACTTCGGGCCAGGTTTCGACTAACTTAGCAAAATTCAACAAGTCGCTTTCTGCATGATTGTTAAGTGAGACCAGTGTAAAAACCGTGATACCAAATCCTAATTTATCGGCAGCAACATCAGCATGATATCCACGAATGTACCCAGATTCTTCCAAAGCGCGGACGCGGCGCAGGCAAGGGGGTGCTGAAATGCCGACATGCTTGGCTAAATCGACATTGGTCATGCGACCATCTTTTTGTAATTCACGCAGAATGCGCAGGTCGATACGGTCCAGTTTGACGTGCTTCATGCCTGCCTCTATGAGGGTGGGGAAGGGATATTAGCTCTATGTTCTCAACTAGCCAAGTGACATGCTGGGTCGTAACGGACGGTAAGGCGGGCATGGAAAACCAATGCCTCGGTTTAGCTGAGGCTTTGGGCTTAAACCCCATTGTTAAGCGCATTAAGTTGCGAAGCCCGTGGAAAGAATTAAGCCCTTTTCTTCGTCAAGGGCTGCAATGGGCATTTAGTCCTAAGGGTGATCCTATCGCACCGCCATGGCCAGATCTGCTCATCGCAACAGGCCGGGCCAGCATTCCAGCATCACTCTATGTAAGGCGAGCTTCACAAGGTCGAACTCTTACTGTGCAGTTACAAAATCCTGTTATTGATCCATCGCGTTTTGATTTGGTGGTGGTTCCGCGGCATGATGGATTGACGGGGCCAAATGTTATGACAACACGAGGTGCTTTGCATCGTGTCTCGAAAGAAATGCTTAAAGTCGAAGCTGAAAAATTATTGTCGCGCATTTCTCATTTGCCTTCACCCCGAATTGCTGTGCTGATTGGGGGTAGTAATGCTGTTTATCAGTTGACGCCACGTGAAATGGTGCCTCTAACAGAAAAACTTGCTGCGCTCATTCATGCAACGACGGGAAGTCTTATGATCACGCCATCGCGCAGAACGGGTGATGAAAATCTTTCCATTTTGCAAAAGGGCTTGAAAGATCTCCCTGCCTATATTTGGAATGGTGAGGGGGATAATCCCTATTATGGGATGTTGGCTTGTGCCGATATCATCCTTGTTACCTGCGATAGTGTGAATATGGTCTCTGAAGCCTGTACGACAGGCAAACCTGTCTATGTCATCGATCTAGCGGGTGGATCTGATAAATTTCGTCGGTTTCATCAAGCCTTGCAGGATGATGGAATGACGCGTCCTTTTAAAGGAAGCGTCCAATCATGGTCTTATGAGCCCTTAAATGATGTTGAGTTAGTAACCGCACGTATCCATAGGATGATGACTGAACGTGGAACAGGGCCCTAATTATCAAGAAGATATATGAAAGTATTTCAAAATTTAGCAAAAATAACAATAGTTTATATATATTCTTAAGAATGCTTCTTAAATACTGGTTTACCATTCTAGAATACAATATAAAGTGGAATTAGACCTAAATTTGGATCATTTGGAGGAAGACATGTTGAAACGTATGCTCATTTTAGGGCTGTTTATTGTGGGTTTGTGTAGTGTTGCTGATTCCGCACAAGCTCAACAGCAATTTTTCCCTCCAACAAATATTGCAGAGTGTCAAAAACCTGGTGGTGCACTCTTGTATTGGGACGGCACAACTGGGGTGAAGTGTATTAACATTGCAACCTGCCCAACCGGTCAAATGCTGATGTTCCTTGATGGTACCCTTAAATGCGGTTCGGGTGCCGTTGCGAATAGCCCTTGCACTGCAGGTAAAATTGCCTTGCAGTCAGCGGGAGATGCGCAACTCGGCGTGCATCGCGGTAGATTTTATTGTTGCAATCCGACGGCTACCAGTATCGGCGACGCGTCATGCACAATTGAAACAGTGCCTTTAACAAGCTGCTTACCATCAGGCTATCCCAATGGTCAGCCAAATGATGGTTATCTCAACCCTGCATTGCCGACGGCACCTCAGGGCATGTCAACTTCGTGTGGTGTAGCCAGTGGCTATAATGTGAATTGCTGCTCGCATCAGTCATCATGGCAGCAACAGGTATCAGATTCATGGGGTACGCTGACACGTCACGGAACGCCCGTGAATGGCAGTTACTATCTCTGTACGTGTCGCTAAAACGCTTTTACATGTTTAGAAATCCCCGCTTCGGCGGGGATTTTTTTTTATGTGAAATCCAACTTTCATGAAGTGTTGAAGTTGGCTAGTATTCATGCATGACGACACAAACAATTAATATTGAGGCTTTGCAAGCAGCGCCTGTTGCGCAGGAGCCTTTTCCTTACCTCATCGTGCCAGGATTTGTGCGCGCCGAAGCCTTGCAAGCGATAGAAGAAGATTACCCTAAAGTTGAGGTGCCAGGAAGTTTGCCGCTTAATACCCTTAACTATGGTCCCAAATTTAAGCAGTTCATGGAAGAAATCCAGGGACCAGAAATGACGGAATTGGTTGCTAAAAAATTTGGGATGGATCTCAACAATCGTCCAACAACTGTAACAGTGCGCGGACAATGCCGTGCTAAAGATGGACAGATTCATACTGATAGTACGACTAAACTTATTACTGTTTTGATTTACATGAATGGTCAGTGGGAGCAACCAGGCGGACGTTTGCGTCTTTTGCGTTCGCCCAATAATCTTCAGGATGCATTCGCAGAGGTGCCGCCTGATCAAGGTACATTGCTTGTCTTTAAAAATCAGCCTAACGCTTGGCATGGGCATGAGCCTTTTGAGGGGCCACGCCGTGCCATTCAATTGAATTGGGTGCGTGACCAAGGCGTGGTTAGGCGCGAAAACATCCGTCACAGCATCAGCGCTTTTTTTAAGCGATTAAAAAAATAAATTAGTGAAGTGAGTTGGTGGCCGAGAGATAAAGAGTGCTGTGGGCTGTGCCAATTCGTGGGCTGCGAGATCCTTCAAGCATCTCCAAATCCGTAATGGGTGAGATAACCTTTTTTATCCAACCTGCTGTAAATCCTAAAAATCTAGGATAAACAACAATCGTATGCTCAGCGCCTGGGTCTGGCGATAAGCCTTGGCGTTCGACGAGGCCTACACTTTTAAACGCGGCATTGATAGTGGGATTGTGGCTATCCAATTCAGGTGAAGCATATTGTGGGGGAAATAATTTATCCAAAAGTGGTGAGATGTCACGATGATCCGCGCGTAAAACAACAGCATGATCTGTAAGTATTACAGGTCCAAATTTCTGAATTATATGGGGGCTATCAGGAAGGCGGAAGAGAACGCTCACTCCAACTTGGCGCTCAGTTTGTTTGAGCAGTGTGGGGCCACCTAAATGAGGGTCGCCTTCAATATGTCTTAAAACCTCGGTGGCAATTCTTCTCATCTCATGAATGGGTCTTAAGAGTGCCTTTTGTTGGCGACGAATAAAAGAAATGTCGGCGGGGGGAACTTGTTGATTGGGGG
>JBASWO010000199.1:0-3577 GCA_049276515.1 Alphaproteobacteria bacterium | reverse complement strand
CTTCAAACCGCTCCTCTCGGAGAAAATTCAACCGAACACCCTGGTGCTGAGTGTTCAGCCGAGCGAGGGGGTTTCGCTCACCTTCCAGGCGAAACGCCCGGGGGCAAAACTCAGCATGGGGTCGGTCACGATGGACTTTAATTATCATGGCGCTTTTCAGGTCGCCTCTCCGGACGCCTATGAGCGGTTATTGTTGGATTGCCTGGCGGGAGACCCGATGCTCTTTTCGCGTGAAGAGTGGATCGACTGGTCCTGGTCGATCCTCGCGCCGGTGTTGGACCGGTGGAACGAGAGCGCCGCGTCTTTCCTTCCGACTTATGGGGCGGGAAGTTGGGGGCCGAAGGAGGCCGATGAGCTTATCGAGCGGGATGGGCGACACTGGCGATCTCCCTAAAGCGGTGGTCGTCTGCCGCGATCGAGAGGATTTGGGACGGCAGGCGGCGTTCTCTTTTGTCCAATCGGCCGGGGAGGCGGTCTCTCACCGAGGCCGTTTTTCGGTTGCGCTGGCCGGCGGCGACACCCCTCGAACCTTGTACCGATGTTTGGCGAGCCCGGCGTTTGCGGAGAAAATCCCTTGGGCGAAGGTGCACCTTTTTTGGGGGGACGAACGCGCCGTTCCTCCGGACCATCCTGAATCGAATTACCGGAGGGTCTATGAAACATTGATCTCCAAGGTTTCGATCCCGTTAGAAAATGTTCATCGCATGCCGGGCGAGAGGAGCGACCTGGAGGGGGCGGCCCGCGCGTATGAAGAGGAGCTCCGCAGCTTCTTTGAACCGCCGAAGGGGGGATGGCCTTCGTTCGATCTTGTCCTTCTCGGCATCGGATCGGATGGGCATACCGCCTCGCTTTTCCCAGGGTCGGCGGTTTTGAAAGAAAGTGTCCGGTGGGTCGCCGCTCCCTACGTTGAGAAACTGAAGGCCGCGCGTTTAACCCTTACCCTGCCGATGCTCAATCATGCCCGGCAGGCGATCTTCCTAGTGGCAGGGAAAGAGAAAGCGCCGATCATGAGAGAGATTCTTTTAGTGGATCCTCCTCCGACCGATCCCCCCGCCCGGCGGGTTCAACTCCGGAAAGGGAGACCTCTCTTTTTTTTAGATCGAGACGCCGCCGGTCTTATCGAGAAGAGCCTTCGATGAAGACGGTTGTTGTGGGAAGTGATAATGCCGGATTCAAGATAAAAGAGCGGATTAAAAATCTCCTGGAGAAGCGGGGCTATCGGGTCGAGGATGTCGGCGCGTATGAGGTGATCCCGGCGGATGATTATCCGGGGTATGCGGAGAAGGTCGCCTTGAAGGTTGTTGCGAAGAGGGGGGGCAGAGGCATACTGGCCTGCGGGACCGGGATCGGCGCTTCGATCGCGGCCAATAAAATTCCAGGCATCCGGGCGGCGCTGGTCGGAAGTGTGAAAGATGCAAAGCTCAGCCGCGAGCATAATGATGCGAATCTTCTTGTTTTGGGCGGGTGGGAAAACGACAAGGAACAGATTCCAAAAATCGTTCAGACCTGGCTTGATGGAAAATTCCAAGGAGGTCGGCACCGCCGCCGGGTCGATCAGATTGCACGGATCGAGAAGAAATATCAAACGCAATGTCTCACGAGGGGAACATGACTGTTTTAGCCGGCGATATCGGCGGAACGAAGACGTTTCTGGCGTTGTTTGTTTGTGAGAAAGGAAAGAACCGCCTGATCAAGGAGGAGGTCTTTTCCAGCCGCCGATCTCCGGATTTTGAAGGGGTATTAAAGGAGTTTCTGAAAGGGAACAAGCTCCCGCTTCGAGGGGCCTGTTTCGGAGTGGCAGGCCCGGTCCTTCAAGGCCGGTCTGAAACGACCAACCTCCCCTGGACCGTCGATGCGGGTGAAATCGCTCACCGGTTTGCCATCCCTTCCGTGGCCTTGCTCAATGACCTGGAGGCGACCGCCTACGGTACGCTGATTCTCACTGAAAAAGATTATTTTATTCTCAACAAGGGGGAGCCGGAGATTGACTCTTTTGAAACGGCCGCCCGAGGAAACAGGGCGGTGATTTCGGCGGGGACCGGTTTGGGAGAGGTGATTCTTTTTTGGAATGGAGCCCGATATCAACCGTCGGCCTCCGAGGGAGGTCACTCTGATTTCGCGCCGCGCACTCCCCTTCAAGTGGCGCTTCTTGAATATTTGTGGCGGGAATATCCGAACGTCAGCTACGAGCGAATTCTCTCCGGGCCGGGGCTTTTCAATATCTATCGCTTTTTAAGGGAGAAGGGACACGGCGAAGAGCCTCCCTGGCTTGCTGAACGGCTGGCCGTCGAAGATCCGGCCGCGGTGGTTTCAGAAGTGGCGCTCAGCGGAAAGGCCGATCTCTGTGTCAAAGCGCTCGATCTATTTGTCTTCGTTTACGGCGCCGAAGCGGGGAACCTGGCGCTCAAAGCCCTCGCAACGGGCGGAATTTATCTTGGAGGAGGGATCGCTCCAAAGATTTTGCAGAAGCTTCGCGATGGGACCTTTATGAAAGCGTTTGTCGATAAGGGACGCTTCTCTTCCTTGATGAGCCGGATTCCGGTCCGGATCATCCTTAATGAAAAAGCGGCCCTGCTGGGGGCTGCGTATTACGCCTGCCGGACCGAACTTCACAACCCCGCGTGAGGGAGGAAAAGTGGCCCGGCGGACGGAACAGGTGGCGGCGTTTTTAAAGAGGATCAGGGGCGATCATAAGGAGTGATTCGTGAAAATTCTGGCGTTTGCGGCCTCTCTGAGAAAAGGATCTTACAATCGCAAGCTGATTCAGCAAGCCGCAGAGATTTTGAAGGCGTCGCCTGATATGATCTTGGATCATGCCGATTACCGCGAGTTCGAGATGCCGATCTATGACGGCGATTTGGAAGAGAGCGCCGGCATCCCGGCCGGAGGTCAAGAATTCATTCGGCGCATTCAAGCGGCGCACGGCTTGGTGATCTCCACCCCGGAATATAATGGGGGTATTCCCGGCACGCTCAAGAATGCGATCGACTGGGCATCGAGAGATGATTCAGACCCGTTTGAGAAAAAACCGATTCTGCTCCTGGGGGCTTCTCCCGGCCGATTAGGAGCGGTCCGAGGGCTCTGGCATACGCGGGTGCCGCTGGAGGCGATAGGCGCCTATGTCTATCCGGAAATGTTTGGGGTTGCGGGTGCGCGACAGGCGTTTGATGATTTGGGAGCATTCGTCGATTCGAAGAATCGCGACCGGCTGGAAAAGCTCATTTACTCCTACCTTGAATATGTCCATTCCCTCATTCAAAACGTTGCCGGTTGAGGTTTTTGGCAGGCTTTCACACTTTCATCACGTGTGAAATCTTGTAACCTTCGGATACTTGTGTTAACATCGCGCAGACGTGTGAATGGCGGGATCGATGCGATAAACGACGCAGACCGCCGAATACATCCATGAAAAAGAGCCAACTTAAAAACAAATGGAATTTGTTTTTAATATCCCATCTAGAAAATCGGTTGACCCCACAAATTGTTGAAGCATAAAAGTGCCCCCGTAGCTCAGGTGGATAGAGCAGCGGTTTCCTAAACCGTTTGCCGGGTGTTCAAATCACCCCGGGGGCACCAC
>JBASWO010000198.1:0-1590 GCA_049276515.1 Alphaproteobacteria bacterium | reverse complement strand
GAGAGGACCCCGCCTTCATCGGAGGATTGGATCGAAAAGGGACGACGATTGATTTGGCACCCCTTCACCCAGATGAAGGAATGGGAAAAAGAGGTCCCGACGATTATCAGCCGGGGAGAAGGGGTCACCCTCATCGATGCTGAGGGGAAACGGTACCTCGATGGCGTTTCCTCTCTTTGGGTCAATCTTCATGGCCATCGTAAAAAAGAAATTGATGACGCCCTGATCAATCAGATTAAACGGATCTCTCATTCAACCCTTCTCGGCCTCTCCAACTTCCCGGCGATTGAATTTGCCGAAAAGCTCCTTAACATCGCGCCGCCCGGCCTGACCAAAATCTTTTATTCGGACAACGGATCGACCGCCGTCGAGGTCGCGATTAAATTGGCTTACGGCTTCTGGCAGCGACGAGGAGGGCTCCATCAAAAAAAGAGAAAGTTCATCTCTTTTAAAAACGCCTACCATGGCGATACGATCGGGGCGGTCAGCGTCGGAGGGATCGATCTTTTCCACCAGGCTTATGAACCCCTTCTTTTTGAAACCGTAAAAGGGCCGGCGCCCACCTGCTACCGTTGCCCCCTTTCTTTGACGTATCCTTCCTGCGGCATGGCCTGTGTCGAAGAAGTTGAAAAAACGATCGTACGCCATCAGGAAGAGCTGGCCGGATTGATCATCGAACCGCTGGTCCAGGCGGCGGCGGGGATGTTGACTGCTCCTCCCGGTTATCTCAAACGGGTCAGGGAGCTCTGCAATAAATATGACCTCCTAATGATTGCCGATGAAGTCGCGACCGGGTTCGGCCGGACCGGTAAGATGTTCGCCTGCGAGCATGAGGGGGTGACCCCCGATCTGATGGCGCTCTCCAAAGGAATCACGGGGGGATATCTCCCTTTGGCGGCCACCTTGACGACGCAACCGATTTACGATGCCTATCTGGGAGAATATGCCGAGTTCAAAGCCTTCTTCCATGGGCACAGCTATACCGGAAACCCACTCGGCTGCGCCGCAGCGCTTGCCAACCTGGAAATATTTAAGAATGAAAAAGTTCTTGAAAAGCTCCAGCCGAAAATTGCGTTTGTAGAAAAGCAACTTCATCCTTGGAAGAACTGGGGGCATGTCGGAGAAGTCCGCCAAGTCGGCCTGATGGTCGGTATTGAATTGGTTGCGGATAAAAAAGAGAAGCGTCCTTACCCCATCGAATGGCGCGTCGGCACGCAGGTCTGCCGTCGTGCAAAAGAAAGGGGAGTCCTCCTGCGGCCGCTGGGCAATGTGATCGTCCTGATGCCCCCCTTGTCGATCTCGATTCGGGAGCTGCGCAGATTGATTCAAATTGTGGGTGAGGCAATAGAGCGGGTGACGTCGGAAATTAATTAGACGGGGCTTTCTCTTTTTGCCAGCGATAATATGCCTTCAAATAGCCTTCAAGGATCTTCTGTGTATTCCATTGGAGCATTTTGGCATATTGGTGGATGTAGCTCCGGAGGTAGACCTCGGCCGGAAGCGTCCGGAAATTATCCTCCTCGATGCTGAGGAGGTAGGTGATATTGATTCGGGTCCGATCGGCGATTTCCTGAAGGGTGACACCCTGTT
>JBASWO010000197.1:0-8283 GCA_049276515.1 Alphaproteobacteria bacterium | reverse complement strand
CTCTGGTCTTGATCAATTAATCAACCAAAAGGGCAATTAATGCTGACGACGAACCCATTTGATGACGATAAATTAAAAGAAGAATGCGGTGTCTTTGGCATTATCGGTAAAGATTCTGCAGCTGCCATGGCAGCACTTGGTCTCCATGCTTTACAACATCGCGGCCAGGAAGCATCCGGCATTGTCAGTTATGACGGTGAACATTTTCACTCCCACCATGCCTTAGGTCATGTAGGTGAGAATTTTAACTCCGAAGCCGTTATCAGCAAACTGATGGGCAATGCCGCGATTGGCCATACACGCTATGCAACAACTGGCGAAATTGCCTTACGTAACGTGCAGCCGCTTTTCGCTGATTTTGATTTTGGCGGTTTCGCTATCGGTCACAATGGCAACCTCACCAATGCCTATACCCTGCGTAAGCAGTTGGTCAAGCGTGGGTGCCTCTTTCGCTCAACAACAGACACCGAGGTAGTCATCCATTTGATGGCTATGGCACGTGCTGGAAGTCCAATCGATCGCTTAATCGAAGCTATGCGCCAGATTGAAGGCGCCTATTCTCTTGTCTGCCTAGCCAACAATATGGTGATTGGCGCACGCGATCCGAACGGCGTTCGCCCGCTGGTTCTCGGCAAACTCGAAGATGCTTACGTTCTTGCATCTGAGACTTGCGCTCTTGATATCATTGGTGCTGACTTTATCCGTGATATTGAACCCGGTGAAATGGTAGTACTTGATGGCAAAACCGTTCAAAGCATGCGTCCCTTTGGTGATCGCGCACCTCATAAATTCTGTATTTTTGAATATATCTACTTCGCACGCCCAGACTCGTCTGTAGAAGGACGTTCTGTTTATGAAATGCGTAAGCGCATTGGTATGGAGTTAGCGCGCGAAAGCGGCATCGATGCTGACATTGTTGTGCCCGTTCCAGATTCAGGTGTGCCATCTGCGATTGGTTATGCCGAAGAAAGCGGCATCTCTTTTGATTTAGGCATCATCCGTAATCACTATGTTGGCCGTACCTTTATTCAGCCAACAGACCGCATTCGCCATTTGGGTGTTAAACTTAAACATAATGCGAACCGCCGCTTTATTGAAGGCAAGCGCGTCATTCTCATTGATGACTCAATTGTTCGCGGCACAACATCAACCAAAATTGTAGAAATGATCCGTGCGGCTGGCGCCAAGGAAGTCCATATGCGTATTTCCAGCCCCCCAACCAAACATAGCTGTTTCTACGGTATTGATACGCCACAACCTGAAAAACTTTTGGCGCACAATTACACAGTCGAGCAAATGTGCCGCTTTATCGGCGCAGATAGCCTATCGTTCATTAGTTTGGACGGTCTCTACCGTGCTATGGGTGAAGCCAAGCGCAATGCAGAAATGCCTCAATATTGTGACGCTTGCTTTACAGGCGATTATCCCATTTCGCTCACCGATCTTAATGCTAACGAAAATCAAGGTGAGCTGTCCTTCCTAGCTAAAGCTAGCGAGTAGTTTTTAAGCTAGATGCAGTATCATCTCGCTCAGATAAAAAAAGCAGCCTTTACCCTAACAGAAATCGCCATTGTTCTTGGTATTATTGGCCTCATCATTGGCGCCATTTGGTCTGCTGCGTCAGGCGTTTATGAAAATTTACGTCAAGATAGAGCTACCAATCAATTGATGACTGTCGTCAACACCATTAGAACCTTGTACCCAGGCGGCAGCAGTCAAATTTTGGATACTAATCCAGCCTTTCAAAATACCCTTGTTGCACTAGGGGCTTTTCCTCCAGACCTCATTGTCGCAGGCAACCCTGTAAATCCCTGGGGTGATCCAGTACAAATAACCGTCATATCGCCAACGACCTACACGATTAATATGGCAAACTCCGCTACACCAGAGATGGATGCCGGATCATGTACTAATTATCTTGTGCGCAATGCCGGCGCCGTAATGGTTGATAATGGCTTACTCACGGTAGCTGGTGCTTTCCCAGCTCCTATCTCACCAACCACTGCACGATCAGCTTGTGGCATTCCTGCCAAGGGCACAGTCATGCTCTTTAAATTACTTTAAATTTTTTTTTGCTTTTTTGTTTGCCGAACGCGCTTATCTTTTTTGCGCAGCATGTGAGACTTCTTATTTTTCTTATTGCGTCGCATTTGCTTTATACCCGGCTTTGCAGAACTGTCTTCCAGGTAAGGATTTTCACTCTTCTTCATTTGCCAACGAATGGGCACGCCATGCAAATCAAATGTATCGCGCAAGCCATGTGTCAGAAATCGCTTATAGCTTTCCGGTAAATCGACAGGCTTATTAACCCACAACGAGAATGTGGGTGGACGGCTCTTCACTTGTGTCATGTAACGCAATTTAATACGCCGACCGGCTGTGATAGGCGGGGGATGATCAAATTCCATTTTCTCAAGCCAACGATTAAGCTGACCTGTGCCGATGCGCTTATTCCAAGTTTGATAGATTTCCATAACGGCTTTCATTAAATTAGACAGGCCTTCGCCTTTCAAAGCAGAGATATTTACAATGGGTAAGCCAGCAACTTGGGCGAGAGAATCCTCAACTTTTTCCCGCACTGTGCGCTCGGCAGCAGATTTATCCTTCACGACATCCCATTTATTGACCGCAATAATGAGAGCACGCCCCTCTTCAACCACATGATGGCCGATGATTAAATCCTGCTTATCAAAAGGCTGATTGGCATCAACAACAAGCACAACAACATGGGCTAAGCGAATGGCGCGTAATGTTTCATGACCACTCATTTTCTCGAGTTTTTCAGTAACACGCGCACGTTTGCGTAACCCAGCCGTGTCGACTAAGCGCACCGGCTTCCCTTTATACTCCCATGAAATGGGTATGGCATCTCGGGTCAGACCCGGTTCTGGCCCCGTCATCATACGCTCTTCACCAATCAGCATATTAATAAGGGTAGATTTACCCGCGTTGGGGCGGCCAACGACAGCAACTAAAAGACGTTTTTCTTCTTCTGCCTCTGCTTCAGTGATTTCAGCATCACCAAAAGCCTCAACTTCAACTTTTTTTGCTTTTCTGGGTTTTTTTTCCTCTTCAGGCGAAGCTTCGATATATTTTGAAAGCGCCGCATGCAAATCATCAAGACCATCACCATGTGTGGCCGAAATCGCAATCGGGTCACCAAACCCTAGCATTGCACCTTCATCATATTTTTCGGGTAGGTATGTCCCCTCACATTTATTAGCAACAAGAATAATAGGTTTTCCTGTCTTCCGTAACTCACGGGCTACAGCTTTATCATCAGCTGTTAGGCCCAAGCGCCCATCAACAACTAAAACCACAACATCGGTTTGCTCTAACGCTAATTTTGTTTGATGCGCCATCCGCGAAGCTATGCTTCCCTTAATGCGAATATCCTCAAGCCCTGCTGTATCCAGGGCACGAAACTTTAAATTAAAAAGCTGACCATCGCCTTCGCGCCAATCGCGTGTCACTCCAGACTCGTCACTGACAATAGCCATCTGTTTGCCAATCAAGCGATTGAACAAAGTGGATTTGCCGACATTGGGTCGGCCTGCGATGGCAACTGTTAAAGTCATTGAGTTCTTTTAGCGCAAAGCGACAAGGTAACCATTATCGGTTACTACATACAGGGTTTCACCGGCAACTGCAGGTGGAATATACGTGGCATCTCCAAAATCAATAACGTCTTCCTGGCTGCCATTTCCAGGAGAAAAGCTAACAAGTTGACCCATTGAGTTTGTTAACCAGAGCTTATTTCCAGCTAAAGTTGGACCTGCCCATACTACAGGATCTGAATCATGGTCTTCAGGGTCAGCCAAATGCTGCAATTCCTGAATCCAAACAAACCGACCACTGGTACGCGCTAAAGCCACGAGCTGCCCATCATTGGTCAGGACATAAACAATATCTCCTGCCACGAGTGGTGTATTAATACCGCCTACATCAGCTTCCCAGGCCCGATCGCCTGTTCGCTGATCAATAGCGGCCATGCGACCACTATGACTTATCGCAAAAACAAGCCCACGATCAATGACAGGCAAACCGCGAATATCAGCTATGGCCGGCAACGACCCCACTTGCGTTGGCATCGTAAGGCCATAACTCCAAGAAGCGCGGCCATTTTCAGCTCGTAAATTATAAATTTCACCCGAACTATAGGTCACTATCAAACTGTCTCCCGAAACAGCGGGGTTTGAAGCACCCATAAGTGTTGCGCTTTCTGAAATACCGTTATGATGCCAAAGAGCTTCACCGGTACGCGCATCTAAAGCTTGAAGCTTATTATCAATGCTCACCACATAAACACGGTTATTAGCAATCGTTGGAGCCGCCCGCAAAGGATTGAGCAATAGTTTGCGCCATTTGACACTACCCTCAGCAGCGCCTAGTGCTAAAACTTCGCCAAAACCTGTTGTTGCATAAAGCGTATCTCCATCAAGAGCTACGCCACCACCAATGGCGTTCGTATCGCGGTCTTCAGGCGTTGTATCAAATTCCCAAATGCGATCACCGCTATTCACATCAAAAGAACGAACTGTGCCTTGAGCATCCATAGTAAAAACACGGCCGTCGCCCACAATAGGACGCGCTAGAATTTTATAATCAGAGTCGGAGCCCGATCCCACATCCGCACGCCAGATTTCAGTGGGCCGCGCCGCCAGAGCAGCATTCGGCAAAACATGTGTTGTGTCATAACCTGACTGCAACCAATTTTTATTTGTAACAGGCTCTGAAATCTCAAAATGCTGACCTTTTAGCTCTGGATCAGATTCAATCGTCTTTGCACTTGGGACAACGGCTATACGCTCACCCTTTACAGTCGTGCCAATGTCCGCACCTGGAGCCGCACAAGCAGCTAGCCCCGAAGCCAGAAGCACAATCAGTAAGCGTAGAGAAATCAAGCGCATTGTTTATCCGTTACTCTCCAATACCGCGTAAAATATCAGCAGAGCGCTGACCTAGGCTTGGAGGCACTTTTGCGTTTTGCGATAACTCAGTGAAGATTTGCTTTGCCTTTGATTTATCACCATCGCGCAAAGCCAGATAACCACTAAATTCCATAGCTGTATAACGCCATGGGGCATTTTCAGCCAATAAAGGCTGTAATCTTTTTTGCAAGACAGGAGTAGGACCTGTATCAAGTTGCGCTTGCACAGCAAACAAGTCAGCTAATTGGCGGAAAGCTGGATCGACACGTGTGTCAGCTGCAATGGCA
Source organism: Alphaproteobacteria bacterium (assembly GCA_049276515.1). Classification (GTDB taxonomy): domain Bacteria; phylum Pseudomonadota; class Alphaproteobacteria; order UBA9219; family UBA9219; genus JAATFY01. Next base: position 3,065 of record JBASWO010000197.1, on the reverse strand, counting down.
TCATAGGTCTGCAGGGCTTTCTCTTTATTGCCATCTTTCAGCGCATAAGCAGCTACCTGAAATTTAGCAAAGGCCGCTTGCATTGTGCCATCTCTAGAGGTAGCCAGATTCTCAAGAGCTGCAATTTGCTTTGTTGAGCCCTCGCCTTCTTGACTCATGATGGCAATGAGTTCTGCTGTTGCTGTTTCGTTACGCTCTAACTTCCAGTTCCGCCAGAAGGTAATGCCCCCGGTTGTAAGTACAATAATGAGAGCTGCGGCAATAACCAGCCCGCCATAACGCTTCCAAAGGTCGGCGTATTTCTGGCGCTCTAGATCATCTTCGATTTCTTTAAATATATTATGTTCTGTCATAGCTCAGTTACTTCCATTTAATTGAACACCCAATAGCGTTGTGCTGCTCGATCGGGCCCTGCCCCGTTTCAGCTATCATCTTCATAGCATCAAACAACTCACGTTTGCTGCCCGGTGGCGGGGTCTTCGAGCCACCAGCATCAATACGACCGTGATAAGCCAGTTTGAGGCTGGCATCAAACCCATAAAATTCAGGCGTACAAGCCGCCTCGTAAGACCGCGCAACAGCCTGTGTCTCATCCCAAAGGTAAGGAAATGGCAGGTCACGGGTTAGCATAAGCTTGCGCATATTTTCAAAGCTATCTTCAGGGTAATTATCAACATCATTAGATGATATTGCGACGGCGCCTATCCCCAATGGCTTTAATTCCCGGATATCCCTCATGATGCGATCCAGGGCTGTTTTGACGTAAGGGCAGTGGTTACAGATAAACATAATAACAAGCCCTTTAGGTCCCCTTACATCAGCCAAGCTGTATAAGGAGCCATCGGTTCCCTTCAATTTAAAATCAGCCGCTTGCCAGCCGAGCTGGACTGAACTGTTTTGATCTTTCTTCGATGACTGAGGCATGGCATCCTCCTGACGCAAATGGAGACATATAGGCATATAGAACCAGTACTTAACGCGCAAGTCACAGCACTGTGCGATGCCGTCATTTTTACGGGCGATGCCATGGTTGAAGGCCATGCTTTACTTTTAAAAGATGGCAAAATTCTGGATATTGTTCGCCCTAGCAATTTGCCAGCTGAAGCTATCAAAACAAGCTTTCCAGAACATATATTGACCGCAGGCTTTATAGATCTGCAAGTGAATGGTGGCGATAACTTACTTTTTAATAATACCCCAACAGCAGAAACCTGCATTGCCATAGCCAATGCTCACGCTAAGCATGGCACAACACGATTACTGCCTACTATCATAACCGATAAACCAGAAACGACGGAAGCAGCGCTTCAAGCAGTCCGCGCTGCGCGCAAAATATGTCCTCATATTCTTGGCATACATATCGAAGGGCCACATTTAGATGTCGAGCGCCGCGGTGTTCACAAGGCCAGCTATATACGCCCTATAGAAAAGAAAGATTTAGACTTATATCAACGTCACGGCGATGAGGTCATGCTCATGACAGTCGCTCCTGAGAATGTAACAACTGAGCAAATCAAAATATTAAAAAAACAAGGCGTTACGGTTTCGTTAGGGCATACCAATGCTTCCCCAGACATTATCAAGAGTGCATTAGCTGCAGGTGCCACTGGCTTCACTCATTTATTTAATGCCATGGGTAAACCATCGCCTAACGGTACAACCCCAGCCGATACGGCTCTAAAAGATAAAACCAGTTGGTGTGGTATTATTGCTGACGGCTTTCACGTCCCTAAAGATATGTTTCAACTTGCTTTGAAATCAAAGCCCCGAGGAAAAGTCTTTCTTGTAAGCGATGCCATGCCTTGCACTGCCACGGATAATCCAAAAGCTTTCCAATTATATGGCGAAACAATAAAGGCTGAAGGCGGACGTTGTGTAAACGCTGAAGGCAAACTTGCTGGATCAGCGATAACGCTAGCGGATGCAATTCATATAACCGTCAATGTATTTGGCGTAGAGCTAGAGGAGGCCTTACGCATGGCATCCCTCTACCCAGCTACATTTCTAGGCATCCATGGCCACTTTGGAAAATTATTACCTGGCTATATGGCAGAAGTCGTTGCCATCAAAAATATTTAACGTCCCAACCAAGCCGCACCACGCAACCCGCTCATGGCGCCATGTTTGGCAGCAAAGAATTTCGTCTGCGGATTTTTTGCGATGGTGTATTGCCCCCAACGCTTAGGCACATGCTCAAACATACCAGGCAGCTGACTTAACCCACCGCTGACAACAATTGCCCCAGGATCATAGGTATGAATAACAGTGATCATGGCCTTTGCGACTGTTGTATAAAATTGATCCAAAACGCGCACAGCCTCTGCGTCGTTTTTCTTTGCCATCTCTGCAATATGCATCGCATCAGACTCTTTTGTAGTCATGGAGTGGTAAAGCCGCGCAAGACCTGAGCCGCTGATAGTTTTATCAATGCATCCTTTTTGACCACACACACAATCAATCACAGGACCATCTGATGGCTCCCGAAATGGCAGAGGCAATTGGCCAAACTCGCCCAATAAGCCATTCGCACCCTGTATGAGCTTATCCCCTACGACAAAGCCGCCACCAACACCTGTCCCCATAATGATGCCAAAAACACTATTAAAACCTGCGCCTGCGCCATCAATAGCTTCAGAGAGCGCGGCACAATCAGCATCATTGGCAATATGCACAGTGCGCTTCAAAATTTTTTCTAAATCAACACGTAAGGGCTTGCCCGTTAGGTAAGGCGTGTTGCCTGTAAATAAGATAGTACCTGTCTTTTGATCAACGGATCCTGGCACTCCAGCGCCAATGGATTGCGCCCTCCCTACTTTATTTTCGAGCTGTCCTACTATGGCTTCGCACGTAGTTACGAGTGCGGAATAACTATCTGGCGTTGGTAAAACAATTTGCCCCAACTCGCGATTATCTTGATCAAAGACCGCGCCAGCGATTTTTGTACCGCCAATATCCAAGCCAATCGCAAAAGCCACACTCAACTCCGTATCTGTCTCTTATCTTCTCCTTATGAATGATTCTTGGTTGTAACCAACGTAAGAATCACACTAAGAGAAAATTGCGGC
>JBASWO010000196.1:0-4231 GCA_049276515.1 Alphaproteobacteria bacterium | reverse complement strand
CAAGATGTGTGATGCCATCTTGAGCGCTCTCTTCTAAGAGGTGATGCAAAGTGATGGCATCAGGTGTTGTCAACGATCCATAACGTGCTTCTTTTTCTGTCACATATCCAAGTGTTCCGATGCTGGCACTTTTATGTCCCATGCTTTGCCACATCTCGCGCACATATTGTGCTGTTGATGTCTTGCCACTCGTGCCTGTCACGGCCGTAATTGTCTGAGGCTGCTTTGTATAAAAAGTTGCTGCAATTTTTGAGAGGCTTTTGCGAATATCGGGAGTTGTTAGTAGTGAAGCACCTTTCACTTCCGTGCCCGTTGGAGCCAAGATGGCGACAGCGCCATTTTTAATGGCGTCCGGTATAAAGCTTCTGCCATCAGCTGTTGTGCCCGGAATGGCGACAAAAAGAAATCCAGGTTTTATCTGGCGCGAGTCGGCCGTCATGCCCGTAATGGCAATATCCGCGCCCTCAAATTTTAAGGTTTTTTCTGAGGCTATGAGCTTAGATAAAAGCATGACGTTTCTGCGTTAACCATAAAGTCAAAAGCTGTTGTGACAGCAAGATTGGTAGCTAACGTGATAACAGAATGAAGAGCCCTTTTTAAGGAGATAATTATGGCAGCGCCGACCAATATATTTGAGGCTTTATAGGGCATCGAAGTCAGTATTCGTGTTTTCAGCCATTGACTGCAACTATGGCATCGCGCCGTAATCTAGGTGTTCAAGCTGTAAGAAATGTTTTGCAGGCAGATGCAGCTTAAGCGTTACTGAACGCTATTGGATTCAACAGCTGCAAAGTTGGGTCCCTGACCCACAGGCAAGCCATCGACGATTTGTGAGCCTAGCGGCTTTAAGAGTTGTCGTTCGGCTGTCACAGCCATATCGGATGATAGAGGCGGTAAATCCAGCATCGGTCCGATCTGACTGACGATCTTATTGACGGCAGGTGCTGCAACCCAGCCACCCGTTGCAAAACCATGTGTTTTCGCATTGCCCTTCGGATCATCCAGCATCACAAAAACTAAATATTTAGGCGCATTCAAAGGGAAGGCGCCAACAAAAGAAGAAAGGCGGGCAGTTGCGCTATATTTATGATTGGCGCCAAGCTTATCAGCTGTACCTGTCTTACCACCCACCATATAGCCTTCGACATCCGCACTCTTGGCTGTGCCGCGTGTTACAACAAGACGCATCAAAGCGCGCATCATGGCTGATGTCTTTGAAGAGACGAGGCGTTCTTGGCCATTGATATTGGGATTATTATCATCTCTTTTCAGCACGGTTGGGTAAACACGTAAACCATCATTGAGGATACTGGCAACGGCACCTGCCAATTGAACTGAATTAACAGCAATGCCGTGACCAAAAGCGGCTGTCATCGTTGTCACTTCACCCCACTCACGCGCTGAGGGGACAAGAGGAGCGCCCACTTCAGCAATTTCAAGGGAAGGTTTTTCTAGAAGACCAAGACGCCCCATGAAAGCGCGCTGTTTGGCGCCGCCCACACGTTGTGCCATACGAGCTGAGCCAATATTGGATGAATGCGTAAAAATTTCAGCGACATTCAGCCAACGATTTTCAGGATGAAAATCTTTAATGGTCTGCGCGCCAATTTCGATGGGGCGCGTTGCATCAAACATATCGCTTACTTTGACAATGCCGGTATCGAGAGCAAGGGCCGTATTGAAGATCTTGAAAGTTGAGCCCATTTCATAAACGCCAAGCGTATCACGATTAAAACGCTCATCATCGCTAGCCGTGCCTGGGTGCTGTGGATCAAAATCGGGTAAAGAGACCATGCCGAGCATCTCGCCTGTGCCAATATCCATCACAAGTCCTGCGGCACCCGTTGCCTGGAATGTGTGCATGGCATTACTCAGTTCGCGATGCAAAACTGTTTGAACACGGAGATCAACCGATAAAGCGACAGCGTCTGCCTTGTGCTCAAGACGTTTATTGAGTTGTTTTTCAACGCCTCCTAAGCCGTTATTATCGATATCCGTATAGCCAACGATGTGAGACATAACGCTGCCTGTTGGATAGATACGGCGTTCATCGGGTCTAAACTCAAGACCTGCAATGCCAAGCTTATTCACTTCATAGGTTTGCTTGGGCGTCAGATGACGTTTGACCATCGCGCAATGTTTGTTGCCATGTAAATCCTCACTGAGTTTTTTAGCATCAAGACCTGGCAAATAGGCGATGAGCTGCTCAGCAACATCTGTGGGATTAGAAATTTTTCTTGTATCGGCGCAAAGCGAGATGGTGGGAAGTGATGTGGCGAGAACAGTTCCGTTGCGATCTGTAATATCAGCTCTGCTTGTGATGCGATCGGACGTTTCTTCTTGAGCCATGGGAATATCAGGCGCTTCGCTTGCCATCGTCAGAAAAGCTAAACGTCCTGCAATCACGAGATAGGCTAATGAGAAAATAACTGTCGCAAAAATCAGACGATTTTGGGCTACGCCCAAAGCATGTTCATGGGGCGTGGCAAGACGGCGAGAATTTGGGCGGGCAGAAAAAAGCCCCGGCAGTTGAGGCTGCCGGGAGGAAGCTTGGCGCTTTGTTTTGCGCCAATCGCTCATGGATGAGTGCCAAGTTCGTTGATGAAGTTGCCGATGGGATCAACAGGCTTAGCACTCGCCGTACGTTCCATGATCATGTGATCATTGATATGGCCGCTATCAGCTGCTGCAACAGCAATAGTTTTAGCCGCTGGCTTCGAGGGCGAGGAGGTCACAACAACCGGACGTGGTGCTAAAGATGTTTTGACGGTCGCCATAGGTGTGCTGGTCACAGAAACCAAAGCCATAGCTTCTTTGCGCGTTGGCAAGATTTCTGAAATTGTATCCAAATGCACAACTTGTTGCGGCGAGGTTGGACGCAAAGCCAGATGGCGACGTGCTGAATTTTCAATACGCGCTGGATTTGCCAAATAAACCCACTCAGCTTTCAACACATGAATACGTTGTTGCTCAGCTTCAATCGAAGCCGTCACATCACGTAATTGTTGATTAAGTTCATGGACGCGATCACTGGTGCGGTAAAGCGCAAGCGATGCGACGATGATAAGCCCAAACCAGAATAAAACCGAAGATGTCCGGATCATGCGGCGTGCTCCCTCTGTGCCGGTGCGTCGGTCCGTTCCGCCACGCGTAACTTGGCGGACCGCGCCCGTGGATTTTTATTGGCTTCTTCGGCGGATGGTGTTTGCGGCTTGCGTGTCAGCAAGCGGAAAGAGGGGGCTGGCGTGCCTTGATCATTGGCAGGCATGTGCCGCGAGATGCTTGGTGCGGAGCTGCGGCTACGCAAAAATTCTTTGACCGCGCGGTCTTCCAAAGAATGGAAAGAAACAACGGCTAAACGACCCGATGGTTTAAGAAGGGCTTCAGCCGCAGCAAGGCCGCGCTTTAATTCGCCAAGCTCATCATTCACATGAATGCGTAAAGCTTGGAAGGTGCGTGTCGCAGGGTCTATGCCATCACCCGAACGTGGGACAGCTTTACGAATAATTTCTGCCAATTGTCGTGTGCGCGTGATGCGCCCATCAGCTCTTGCTTCAATAATCTTTTTCGCAACGCGGCGTGAATGACGTTCTTCGCCATAATTATAAATAATATCGGCGAGTTCTTTTTCTTCCATTTCATTGACGATGTCAGCAGCCGTAGGGCCAGCTTGGCTCATGCGCATATCAAGAGGGCCATCGCTTTGAAATGAAAAGCCGCGCTCAGCTTCATCAAGTTGAGGCGATGACACGCCAAGATCCAAAGCTACACCATCAACTTGGTTGATATGCTGGCCAGCCAACAAAATATCCATGGCGCCAAAGGGACCTTGGAGGATCGTAAAACGTGGTTTGAATTCGGCGGCTAATTTCTCACCAGCTTTGATAGCTTCAGGATCGCGATCAATGCCAATGACAGTGGTTTTAGCGGCTGTCAGCATGGCCCGTGTGTAGCCACCGCGGCCAAAGGTTCCATCAACATAAATACCGTTATCCTTTAACCCTAAAGCATCAATCACTTCACGCAATAAGACTGGGGTATGAGGAACGGTAGCCATGCTTAGTAGCTCCCGTTTTCAAACTTGCTAGCTGCGGCAATAATTTTGCTGAGCGAAATATCTTTGGCACGTGCAGCTGAGCGTGATGCCGCATCATGCGCGGTTAGTTTCTTCGGATTCCATAATTGAAAAGTTTTACGGCGACCAACGAAAGCAACTTCATCTGTAATGCCA
>JBASWO010000195.1:0-2246 GCA_049276515.1 Alphaproteobacteria bacterium | reverse complement strand
CCAAGACAAAAAACAAACGTCTGTCTACCAGTCGTTTGACTGCCGTGCTAGCAAGTTTTGCCCCAGATCATCCAGCCCACCTTGAAGATTTTCTTACTCGGCGGGGACACTGGACTTTAGCTACATTGATGGATCAACTCGGGTTTAATATAGAACAAACCAAAATCATTGGCGATCCAACTGCAACTCTTGAAACATTATCGCCACGAGAATTAGCGCAAAATTTATTAGCATCTTCTCTGGCAAGTATTTTATTTGAGTATAGCCACAAACGTCGACAACGCTTATTGAAACACCTCAAACAAATTGGAGCACTAGAGAATAACTATCTTTATCTAATGGATCTAGGTTATGCCGCTACAATCCAGCGTGCAATACAACGTATTTTTACGATTGAAAAAATACCCATTATAACCCATGGATTATACATGGTTTCTGCGCATGTCTCTTTAGCTACACAAATGGCAGGAGGTATTGTGGAGGGTTTTCTTGCTCAAAATGGCAATCCGAATGATTTCGCAAGAGCCTTTTGTCGCTCACCTGAAGTCGTGGAGCTTTCATGCATGCCGCCCTACGGTACAGTGACAAATTATACAGAAAATGGAGACCCTATTTATGCTGATGATATAACTCCACTTCCTCAACAGCATGAAATTGGCATCATCCAGCAAGCTATTAGAGATTTTGCCGATCGTTTTCTTGATTTGGTCTCAAAGAACATCATAAGACCTGATTTTATGAGCAAAAACTGGCAAAACCAAATGCGCGCCATCGCCACACGTCTGGTTGTCTATCCATCACCAATAGAAGCAAAACTTCTCGGACATTGGCAGGCAGATAGTGATCTCGGCCTTACTTCTCCGCGCCCTATTCTATCGACTGGTCCGTATTCCAAGGAAATTTTCAGTATGTGCGCAGAACAATTAGCCACCCTACCCCGACGTGATATTCCATGGCTCTATGGTGTTGCCGTCAATGTAGATTATAAATTAGGGAAACAAGTCGCAAACTTAATGTTACGCAAAGAGAAATTTACCAGCTCAAAATAAACAGGCTTTTGTATTACAACTACATAGTCAATCCACTAAGCTATCCAAATAAAAAGGCCCCCTTTCGGGGGCCTTTTCTTTTACATCACAGAAATTCTTATTTTCTGTAGCGCTTACCTGTACGGACAACGATGTCGTCCTGAACAGATCTGACACCTTCAACACGTGAGGCCACTTCTACAGCACGGCTTTGTTCTTCGGCTGAATCAACAAAACCGCTGAGCTGCACAACACCTTGCATTGTCTCAACGCTAACTTGAGTAGCATTAACGACGGGGTCGGATACAAAGGCGCTCTTCACTTTTGCTGTAACGGCTGCGTCATCGACATATTGGCCAGGTGTTTCACGACCTTCAATCATAGCGCATGAGGCCATTGTGATTGCCAAAACGACCATCATCACTACTTTTTTAGCTTCTTGAGACTTAAACATGGTTATTACTCCTGATTGTTAAATTACCTTACTTAGTCAGCCCGAACATTGAGTTTGTTATTGACGGCTTTGACACCATCAACAGTATTCACGATGTGAACGACTTCTTTTTCTTCTGCTTTGCTTGAAACATTACCGGTCAGATGAACTGTACCGTCGTTTGTTTCAACATTAACCTTGGTAGCGCTCACATCTTTGTCAGCCATAAGAGCGGCTTTTACTTTTGTTGTTACAGCAGCATCACCGATATATTGGCTGGGCGTGTTAGCGAGCGCTGAGCCGCCAAGTGCTAGTACAAATGCAAATACGGCAATGAGTTGAGTTTGTTTTTTCATTTCATCCTCCTTCAAGTTTCTATTTCTAGATTTTGAACGAGTGAATCAAACAAAGTCAGCATGAAAGGAGGCATACTTACGCCATCCTTATGGTGAAAGGCCTAAGTCCATCAGCAACTTTATTCTTTACTTATTTTTTAGAGAGATGGTGGCTGGGCAGATAGTTTTTTGATTATCAAACTGCCTGAATACTGACGTAAGCGAACTGATAATGGAGGTTTCGATGAACAAGGAACAAGTAAAGGGTAATTTTGAGCAACTCAAAGGTAAGATGAAAGAAACTTGGGGCCGTCTCACTGATGATGACCTCAATCTCTATGAAGGCAAGCAAGATCAATTCTACGGCAAGCTCGAAGAAAAATATGGTTTGATGAAAGAAGAGGCTGAAGAACGTCTCAATGATATGCGTGCCCAATGTGAATGCAGCAG
>JBASWO010000194.1:0-10096 GCA_049276515.1 Alphaproteobacteria bacterium | reverse complement strand
CATCCTAAAAGTGGCGAGAAACTCGATGTGATTTATTTCCATGATGGCCGTTATGATACCAGTGCTTTGCAGAAAATTGATCACCTCTTTCGTGATCGTCGCAGCAATGTGGCCGGTAAAATTGATCCTGAGCTCATAGATTATATGTTGGATATCCGTACGCGTTTTGGTCTTCCGCCTTCTGTTCCTTTCGAAATTCTCGATGGCTATAGAACTCGCGAAAGCAATCGTGTCATGTCAAAGAGCAATAAAAACGTAGCGCTAGAGAGTTTTCATATTCATGGCTGGGCTGTTGATTTTCGTATTCAAGGCGTCGATGGAAAAGCAATCTGTGAGATTGCTAAAACGATGCAACGGGGAGGGGTGGCTTTTTACCCCGCCGACAACCATGTCCATGTTGATTTGGGTAATATCCGTACCTGGAAGCAAAAGTAAGACAAAGCCGGCCTAAAATAAGGCTTTAAACCACTCTAAAACCACACAATGACTGGACTCGAAGGCTGATTTGTTTTACACAAACCGCCTTGCCGAAAAGGCGGGCGATTAGCTCAGTTGGTAGAGCAGGTGACTCTTAATCACCGGGTCCAGAGTTCGAGCCTCTGATCGCCCACCATTTTAAATTCTCTTAACCACAAATTTCTGCATCTGTTTTCCCTTCATGCGCTGTGAGTGAAACAGCTCGCAGCACATACTCCAGGTCAGCGGGATAAGTTTGAAGTTGTTTGCAATTTATAAGTACTTATCTTGCCCATCCGGGTATGCATTCTAACATTCGTCTTTTTTTACAAATACCTAAGTTCCCCATAGGATCTTTATGGAGAACTTATGTGCATTTATGTAATTATTACATGATAAAGTGAAATCAACATCAGATCGTATGACAAATGCATGCCGGATTGGGTTCGCACGCTTTTTGATTCACAAGATTTCATGCCGCATGGTCATTGTTTCCTGTGGTATCCAGAAATCCTTTGGCTTCATGTTGTCTCTGATATTCTAATTGGCATCGCCTATTTTTCTATTCCCGTTGCGATTTTAGCTTTTGCACGACGCAGACGTGATCTTCCTTTTCGTTCTCTCTACATACTCTTTGGCCTTTTTATTGTTCTCTGCGGAACGACCCACTTTATTTCTGTGTGGGTCCAATGGAATCCTGATTACGGCATTGAGGGTATCGTCAAAGGATTGACGGCTATTGCGTCTGTAATCACAGGGATCATGGTTTATCGCCTTATGCCAGCCGCAATCACGATGCCGAGCCCGGCTGAGCTGCACGCCATGAACCAGCAGCTGAAAGAGGTCAATGTACGGACGGAAGAAGAGGTTGCAAAACGTACGGCTGAGTTACAAGCAACCAACGAGCAGCTGCAAGAAAGTGAAAAGAAATTACAGATTGCTTTGCGCAACGCCAATATGGCTAGTCACGCTAAAAGTGATTTTCTTGCCAATATGTCGCACGAAATTCGTACACCTATGAATGCGATCATTGGCCTTACCAGTTACCTTATGTGGACTGAAGGCCTTACAGCTCGTCAACGTGAATGTTTGCAGACTATTGATATGAGTGCTTCGGCCTTGATGGATTTAATTGATGATTTGTTAGACATCACCAAAATCGAAGCTCGGCAAATTGAACTTGATTATCGGCCCTTTAATCTTCGCACCATTATTGATGAGTGTGTGGCCATTATGGCTGTACGCGCGCAAGAGAAGGGGCTTTATCTTAAACAACATACAGCCAGTGACATGATCACGGATTTTGTTGGTGATCCTGTGCGTATACGTCAAGTTATTACGAATTTACTGGGTAATGCCGCCAAATTTACCGATCGCGGCGGTATAGATTTTCACGTGAGTACACAGAAGGTTTTAAACGATCAGGCCGAAGTCACTCTCAAAATATCTGATACTGGTATCGGTATTAAGCCTGAAAATATCCCACATATTTTTGAGAAATTTACTCAGGGCGACTCTTCAATCAAACGCAAATATGGAGGCAGTGGCCTTGGCCTTGCCATTGCTTGGAATTTTGTCACGCAAATGAAGGGCAGAATTGATGTCGATAGTCAACCAGGTAGGGGGTCGTGCTTTACAGTTAAACTAACCTTGCAAACCAACACATCACCTTTTGAGGAGGATAGCACCATGTCGGTTCCCGCTCCGCAAATACAAGCCAGTTCTCATCATAGCAAAGGGCATATCCTGATTATTGAGGATTGGCAGCCCAATATTCTGGTGATTAGCCTCATGCTTGAGAAGCTTGGCTATAGTTATGATGTTGCACAAAACGGTATTGATGGCTTCCGATTGTTCCAGTCAAAGAAGTATGACGCCATACTCATGGACATACGCTTGCCAGATATCGATGGGTATGAAATCACGCGTCGTATTCGTGGTTTTGAGGCAACGTCAGGTGCTCAACCTACACCTATTATTGCAACGACAGCTTATGCCATGAATCAAGACCGCGAGAAATGCCTGGCCGGCGGCATGAATGCTTACCTCTCAAAACCACTCGACAACGACGATCTGGATACAATTCTCAAGAAATTTGTTCCATCCGTTCTTGCTTAAAGTGATTTAAGCGGCGACCTGTTCGAGTATCAAATAAACCTGTTTTGGCGGCACAGATTGTGGGTGATCTTTGACCCACCAATAAGCAATTAAAATGATCGCAATAATGACGCCGATACCTATTTTCATAACGCTTCTCCCTTGATCGAAAACCCGTTCCAGACATCAAGTTAATCACCATTAAAATTCCATAGGATTGTAAAACCCATTACATTCGCTAAGCTCTTAAGGTGTGAGGACACTTATGCGCTACTTTTTCTATCTGTTTTTGCTGCTTTTCATTCTGCTTCTGCCAGCTTTTGGCTATGCTCAAATGGAATTTAGGGTGCCACCTGGTGTTACGATGGAGTTCTCACCAGGCGTAAATCCAAAAGTCACAACAGATGAAGCACTCACATCTCAGATTGTACCAACGCCAAACGTAATCCAAGATTCTTCACAAGGCTCAGCACTTATTCCGCCGCCTCCTGTTCCCGGCAATCTGTTAGCTCTTCCCTGGGATATCTGTGCCAAGAGCGCGGGGCAGGTGAGGCTTTGTGGGCAGCTATTTAATTTAAATAAATTACGTGCAGCGCGCGCTTTTGCCAATGATCCAGGGACTGCAGTTTTTACAATGCCCGAGCCTTTTGTGCCGGATCGTTTTTTTGTGAGCTGCGCAGGGAATTCTGTTTTTCCGAACCTAACAATAGCAGCGCCTGATGTGAGCTGCCGTTATCAGCCCTGTAAAGACATGACGGCGACTATTTGTGGTCGAGATTTTCAAGTTCCTGGCGAGGTCGAGATGGATAAAATGACTTCCCTATCTTGGCTTCAAAATCCAACGGATGCCAGAGACGCCAATACAATTTTTAAGGCTCAATGCACGATTGAAAATGGGGAACGTGTTTATGCTGTGGATATGAAGGGTATGTTTTGTAGCCAGTTACCCTGTCCCGAAGGGAAAATACGTCTTTGCGATACTGATATTCTAGTTCCAGAAGGAACGGCGGCAGGGGCCATCATTGATATGGTAATGCCCGAGCCTTTTGTGCCGGATCCTTATGTGGTGCAGTGCTTGGGGAGTGGTGGCAAAGCTCCAACCTATCAGTTGGTTGATCATATCAATGTTAGCTGTGAGCAGAAAAACCCCTGATCGTTCTGCGGGTTCTTATTCCATCCAACACTGATAGGTATCTGCAGCGCAACGGCTAGCCGTATCCACGGTTACGAATATGTCGCATCGTGTAAGGCCAAATCGGCTGCAAATAAGGTCATAAAGATTAAAGTTTGAACAATATGATCTTCCATCATCAGCTGCGAAGCCATCAACATCAACTACGCTGTCTGTAAAGGCGCACACCTCAACCGGTGGACATGCAGTTGTGTTGCAAGTCTGCGATGAGCTGCCTGTGACATTGCCGCAGCTATCTTTAACAGTGACAGTTTGTGTTCCGCCACCACATGTTGCGCTGCAAGCGCCATATTCAGTCGTTGCGTTCGGTGTGCATACAGCACATGTCGCGCTGCCTACATCTCGTCCTGTTTCAGCCCCCAAGCAATCTCTTGTGACGTAATCAAGACCTTCACAGGATGAGGTAGGGGTAGTGCATGTATAGCCACAAATAGGGCTGTTGACGGAGCGGCCTATTTCTACGCTGCTACAATCCAAGGTTACATAATCAAAGCCTTGGCAATGAGAAGAAGGGCTACAGCCTGTATAACCGCAAGCGGGACTATTGACGTCGCGACCAATTTCTGTGCCGCCGCAATCATAAGTCACATTATCAAAACCATCGCAGCCCGTATAAGGCGTGCAAACGGTAGCTGTTGCGCCGCATGAAGCAACAGGCACAGGGGGCTGGCCTGTTGTGCAGGTCCAACTCCAAGGACCTGCTCCTGCTAAGCTACCGGCAAAGGCACCGGCAGAACATAAACCACTACTTGGCGCACTCGCAAAGCTACCGCCGTTCGATGCGCCGCACGCCGCAGCTGTTGCTGTGTAACTCACAGATGCTGGTGTTTGCCAGCTATTACCGAAATCAGAATCTAACCCTGTGAATGTTGCTGTCGCTGTTTCAGTCCAACTAGCACCAGGTGCTGGTGGGTTGGATGTGAATGTAACTGTCGTTGACCAGGTTGGATTATTTGTACAAGCCCCAGCTCCATTGGCTGCGCAAGGATAATAATTGGGCTCATCCACAAAACGCGTCGCTGGACTTGGCGCTATGGCTGCTGAGCTTGGGTTGATGGGAAGATTGGTTTGTGGTTTTGAGCAATGGAGAAGATTGACCACTGCAGAATTTGATGTGGCGCCAGGTCCTATAAAGGCTTCCCATTCAGCTGATGTACGAAAAGGGACAAAGAGTGATTTTGAATTTGCGCCGCTTGATACGTTGTTGACGTAGCGGCATTTACCCCAAACATCTATGGCACCGAGCGCATTCCCTGGATCTGTGCGAACGCCGCTATAAGTTCCTGTACCCAAAATGGAAAGATTAGAAGCACTTGTAGGGCAAGCTGTTGCACCTGCTGTTCCAGTTATATTACATTCGCCAGGAGGGAGCGGAGCAGCATAAGATGTATCATCTGCACTCGCCTCGGCTAACGAAGCGAACATAAGACTTGCAAGAAGCAAAAATATGTAAGAAAGGCGTTTCATATCTCGATCTATCTCTTTGAATAATCCAGCCCCACTAATAATTTAGACCTTTATGGCTAACAAAAAGTTATTATCGTCTTTATACGCAATATGTAGGATTTATAAGGCCTTACAGACCTATCTCGGAATTGGACTAAGTGTAATTCCAGGTCATAATAGGGATTAAGGCACTTTATCCATCAAGAGGCTGCTCTATGCTTATCCAAACCACCCTTATTTATGCCGGCGTGCTTGGACTTCTTTTGGTTATTCTCTCTTTCAATGTCATGCAAAATTGGGTGCGTGTGACAGGTGAGGGTCAACAAACAGATCGCGATATGCGAAGAGCAGAGCGTGTTCTCTCAAGCTTTGTTGAATATGTGCCCATGACACTTATTCTTCTCGCGATGATTGAGTTGAAGGGCACACCCCCATTGATCCTTCATATACTCGGAGGATCTTTGGTTCTTGCGCGTATTCTTCATGCCTATGGCAGTAATGATGTTGCAGGATCTGGCGCGTTACGCTTTTTAGGATCACAGCTGACTTTTCTCATTCTTATGGTTGTGAGCCTGGCTTGTATTTATTATTTCGGCTTCGCGCGCGTCTAAATCATAAAAGGCAAATCTTCATACCTTTGTATGCCCAAATTTAGTTCTTCGTAATCGCTTTTGCCTAATTGTCCTTGTGGCTATGATCTGGGGTTAGAGGCGTCGATGAGTGGTCAGCAAAAAAAAGGCACTATGGTACCCAGTGATTTTCAAACACTGTTTTATGCCTCACCTAGTCTTTACCTCATTCTCAATCCCCATTTCATCATTGTAGATGCCAATGAAGCCTATCTTCGCGCGACTAAGACGCAGCGCTGCGATATTGTGGGGCATAGTATTTTTGATGCTTTTCCTGACAATCCTGGCGATAAACAAGCCGACGGCGTTCGTAATTTGCGTGCCTCTTTAGAGCGCGCACTCAAAACAAAACAGTCAGACACTATGGCTGTACAAAAATATGATATTCGCAGACCCGAACATGAAGGTGGTGGGTTTGAAGAGCGTTACTGGAGCCCTGTTAATTCTCCGGTGATGGATGAAATGGGCCGAGTCATTTATCTCATACACCGTGTTATGGACGTCACGGATTTTGTGCGACTTAAAAAAGATAAAACCGCAACAACCAACCATAAAAAACCAATCGATGATACAGATGCTGAAGTTTATGTGCGTGCTCAAGAAATACAAGAAGCTAATCGTAAGATAGAGGCTGAGCGTTTGCAGTTAGAGCAAGAATTATGGCAAGCGCAGAAAATGGAATCGCTCGGCCAACTCACGGGCGGCATTGCTCATGATTTTAATAATCTTCTTGGCTTGATCATGGGCAGTCTTGACATGATGGAAGGCAAAGTTTCTGGAGCCGCTGAAGAATCTCGCACCATTGCGCTTAATGCTGTTATGCGCGGCGCCGAACTCATTAAATCCCTCTTGGCTTTTTCACGCCAACAACCTCTAAACCCCACCATTATTGATGTAAATGAACATGTCACAAAGATGGCTAAACTCCTGCAGCGTGTTTTGGGAGAGCCGATTGAAACCATTATGGATCTTGCCGACAATCTGACGCCAGTGCGTATTGATCCTGTGCAATTAGAATCTGTGATTACCAATCTTGCTATTAATGCACGTGATGCCATGCCGAAAGGTGGGCGTCTTATCCTAAGCACAAGCAATGTTACGCTAGATGCTGATTACTGTGCGCAAAATCCAGGCGTTGCAACAGGGGATTATGTTTGTATTGATGTCGCAGATAATGGCACCGGCATATCGCCCGAAATTATGGCGCGCGTTTTTGAGCCCTTTTTTACAACCAAAGAAATAGGCAAAGGCACAGGTCTTGGCCTTGCTATGGTGTATGGGTTTGTAAAACAATCACAAGGACACATCAAAATTTACAGTGAAGTGGGTCGTGGCACATCAATTAAAATTTATCTTCCTCATCATCATGGCATTGTTCAAAAAACGGAAACCAAAACAAATACAACGTCCCATGCCGGCAAAGGTGAGACCATCCTCGTTATTGAGGATAATAATGATTTAAGGGCAATGACGATCAAGCAACTTCATGATCTTGGTTATCAAACGGTTGAGATGATCAATGGCGATAAAGCGCTTGCTTATATCAAGGCTGGCAAACCTTATGACTTCTTATTGTCTGATGTTGTTATGCCAGGCCAATTATCAGGCTTTGATGTGGCCTGCCAATCCTTAGTTTTTCACCCTAAAGCTCCTGTCTTACTGATATCTGGTTTTCCAGGTATTGCTGTTGAGGAGCAACAAAAAATGGCCACCAATAAAAAATTAGAATTGCTGAGTAAGCCTTATAGGAAAACAGATCTTGCGCGAAAAATTCGTGAGCTTATGGATAAAGATAAATAAGCTCACTTAGAATAAAATAGAGCCGCCCCAAAAGAGAAGGGCAGCGCCAAGCGCAATCACGAGAACGCCATAAATAAAAAACCAACGCACGAGCTTCATGTGGAAATTTTGTGTAGCGTCAGCCTCGGGGCCAGCTGCAGAAAAATCTATGCGTGCGCGTCTGGCTCCATAAGCCCATAAAACAAGACCGCCAATTGACATCATGGCGAGACCAAGAATAACGCTCCAGGCAGCAAGTATAGCAATAGACATAGAATGACCTGTGGTGAACGCCTCAAGACTAACGCCAAATCACAAAGCAGGCAAAGGCAATAAAAAACCCCCTGCGCCTTGCAGCACAGGGGGCTTGGGAGGAAACCCTTTAGATCGCGCGGGCGCGGTGGGTCATTTTTTGCATATGGCTGTTAGCTTGTTCACTGAGAGGGCCAAAAACATCTTGGGCCATACGAGCAGAAATTTCGGAAATTTTACCGGTGCCAGCGACCCAGCAATCAAAACATTCTTTTGCCAATTCGCTTTGCATATCGACGATTTCGCGCAGGTTCTTAGCTTCCATCATATGCTTACTAGCTGCATAGCTGCGGCTGAAGGAGTCTTGTAAAAGACCGCTTGTATTACGGGCGATTTCTTCCATACCCTTGCTGAGAGCTGCGGCTGATTTCATAGCAGCGTCCATTTGTTCGCGTGCCATACCGTTGGCATCTTCGAGACCCTGCATAAGGCCGTGTGTCGCGCGTTCCATGTGATTTTCGATCTGTTCAGCAGCGGGGGTCATGACGGTCTCCTTGGATTTAGACGATTTGGTTTTTTTGATCTTTTGCACTTAACACCCATAAGCCTGGCGGGTTATGTTGCACTGCACAATAATGACCTATTTTATCCACAATGTCAACAAGAGCTTGCTTTAGGCCTGACAGGGGATAATGCTGTAACTCCTTGGCGAATCACCATAATCAGCTAAAGAGAAGCCATTGTTTAAAGCCAAATTCATAAGAATCCCATTACTCATTGCCCTTATAAGCTGCCTTTCACTAGGTGTTGCTGAGGCCAAGCCCAAAAAGCATACCAAACACAAGCCCCGTCAAAGCTCTTCCCTCGTAGCGCGCAGCGCTAGCTATGCCGATATTGTGATCGAAGCTGAAAGTGGTCGCATTCTTCATTCCAGCAGCCCGGACAGTTTGCGGCATCCAGCTTCCCTGACAAAAATGATGACGCTCTATGTGGTGTTTCAGGCATTAGAAAATGGACGCTTAAGTTTGGGGCAATCTTTACCCGTTTCTCTCAATGCAGCCGAGCAATCGCCATCAAAGCTTGGCCTACGCGCCGGACATACGATTAAAGTTGAAGATGCCATTTTAGGATTGGTAACAGAATCTGCAAATGATGCCGCCGTTGTTATCGCTGAAGCCTTGGGTGGCAGCTCGCGCGGATTTGGTCAGCTCATGACGCGTCAAGCGCGTGCGCTTGGCATGACAAAATCGCGCTTTGATAATCCATCAGGTCTCCCCGATCCCGATCAAGTCACAACAGCACGTGATATGGCAATGCTGGGCCATGCTTTGATTTATCATTTTCCACAATATTACTCTTACTTCAGCACCGAGAATT
Source organism: Alphaproteobacteria bacterium (assembly GCA_049276515.1). Lineage (GTDB taxonomy): Bacteria > Pseudomonadota > Alphaproteobacteria > UBA9219 > UBA9219 > JAATFY01. The sequence continues at coordinate 868 of JBASWO010000194.1, read as the reverse complement.
TTACTTACGCAGGTATCAATCGCCACAATCATAATCGTTTGATGGAACGCTATGATGGTATGGATGGAATTAAAACCGGCTACATCCGGGCTTCCGGATTTAATTTAGTGGCTTCGGCAACGCAAGGTGGAACGCGTCTTATTGGTGTTGTCTTTGGTGGGCGCTCAGCGACATCACGCGATAATCAAATGGCACAATTACTTGATCAAGCTTTTGCACAGGCACGCGGTAGTCGTCCATCGCGCATCGCTCTTGCGCAAGGCGATACCAATGATGATGGTGAAAACTCATCCTATGTGAAATTACCGAGCAAAATGGTGATGCTGTTCCCCTCACGTGATATGCTCTCATCTTCAGTGCAAGAAACCCCTGTTATTAAAGCACCAAAAGCTGTTCTAACCGCTCCCAAGTCACGTGTTGTAACACCCCTTGCGGAGCCGACAGAAGAAGGCGAGTGGGGTATACAAATTGGCGCCTATAATGATCCCGAAGTTGGCCGGCAAGCGCTTGCTAACATCGTTGCTACAGTACCAAAACTTTCTGGCGCCGACCCTATCGTCCAAAAAGTGACATCGGGGAGTGTGACTTTATTTCGTGCGCGTTTGATGGGGCTTGATAAAAAAACGGCTCAGTCGACATGCACATATCTCGTGCGACAAGGGCAGAGTTGCCTCAGCATCAGCCCCTAAAATTATTCGCTGTAGTTCAGCAAACTACTCACGGGCACGTTCAATTTTTTGCGCCCCCCTAGAAAATCCAATTCAATAATAAAAGCAGCATGAATGACTTCAGCGCCCACTTGTTTGGCTAAAGCAACCGTTGCTGCTGCTGTTCCGCCGGTTGCGAGGAGATCATCACAGACGATAAC
>JBASWO010000193.1:0-2477 GCA_049276515.1 Alphaproteobacteria bacterium | reverse complement strand
GATCACCACCGTTGAGCTGGTTAGTTGTCTCGAGGCTATTGAACGCAAGGGTGTATTAGAAACGGCTCATCGCGTTAAACAAATGTTGCAACAGGTCTTTCGCTACGCAGTAAGAAAAGGGTTGATCATCCATAATCCGTCTCTTGATCTACGAGATATGATGGCGCACCCGATCACACATAACAGAGCATGCATTCCACCCGCTGAATTACCGGCACTCCTAAAATCAATGGATAACTATGGCGGTAGTTTTTTAACACGCTCCGCCATGTGGATGCTGGCGCTTACCTTTGTGCGAACCGGCGAGCTGAGAGCCGCTTGCTGGGATGAGATCAATTGGGCAAGAGCAGAATGGCATATACCTGCAGAACGCATGAAAATGCGCCGCGACCATATTGTGCCACTCTCAAGACAAACCCTCGCCCTGCTCGAGAAACTAAGAGCCAAAACAGGCAGACATCCCAATATTTTTCACTCGCCAACAAATAAGCTCAAATATCTCAGCGAAGGGGCTGTTCTAGGGGCGTTGCGACGGATGGGTTATGCGGGCCGCATGACGGGCCATGGTTATCGTGCGCTTGCGAGCACAATTTTAAATGAAAGTCGCAAATACCATCCTGACATTATTGAAAAGCAGTTGGCACACGCGGACAGAAATGAAGTAAGGGCTGCTTATAACCGCGCTGATTATTTATTAGAGCGCAAAAAGATGATGCAAGACTGGGCTGATTTTCTCGATCGCTCATTAGCCGATCAAGACAATGTCATCCAAGGCCGTTTTGAAAATAGCATGAGTAATGAAGAAGCGACTTTGAATGCTGCCGAATAAGTTAAAATGAGCAGACAGCAAGAGACGTTGGTGGACGATAAATTTAATTTTCATTTTTTATTTACCATACTGAAAATTATTTTTGATTTTGCGAAATATTTTCGTTGAAAAAACCATCCTTTTGCCCTATAGTTTCGGCTACGGTCGCGAAACGAGCGATCGAGCACAAACAGACCGCACAGAATTTCCTGGCGGTCTTTTTTTTCAACTAAAATCCCAAACATAACCGCGAGTTTCTAAACCATACAGCTGGTGTCGGCAATGCTTATGCATTCGCCGCGCTCGATGTGTGCCGCAGATGCTTGTCTTTATTTGGGGTAGATAAGGATAAAGATATTATGACTGATAGAACTCCAACTTATACCCTCTCATCTAAAGCCCACATTATTCGTCTGCCCGAGGTTATGTCCCGAGTGGGTCTCTGTCGTGCTTCGATCTACAAACAAATGACTAGAGGGTCTTTCCCGAAGCCTATTGCCATCGGCATCCGTGCACGTGGCTGGCTTGAGAGCGAGATCGATACCTGGATTGCTCTCCGCGTCCGAACACGTGAAACCACACAAATATAATTTCTTTGTTTGTTTTGGAAGGAGGCCCTCATGCCAAATGAAGGACTGCCCTTTGCTAATTCAATTAAAGACCAATTCCGTGCTGCCGCTTTGTTAGTAGGCAGAGTGGCCCCACCTCAAAAAGACGTTTCTAAAAAAAGTTGCACGCAAGTTGCGACTTCGGTGGGGCCACTAGCGTTGGCCCCACCAAAATCGTGCGGGCTAAAGCCCAATCGGAAACGGGCAAGCCCGATAAAAGTCAGATTGTCAGAGATTGAAAGAGGATTGGTCAGGCAAAAAGCTGCTAAGGCTGATCTATCAGTTAATGCATTTATCAAGACCGCCATATTAGAAGCTCAGTATAAACCACCCATACCTCGTGAAGTGCATCGGGAGCTCTTCCGCATAAATCGCCAATTAACCGGCATAGCCACCAACATCAATCAAATGACCAAACAGCTCAATGGTGGGGCCACAAATGCAGAGGAAGCTTTACGGTTCCTCGAGCGCATCACAGGGCCTGTTTTAGAGACCCTTGGCATCATTCGACATACTTTGGGACGCAATCCCGCAGGACCAATGCCTTGATCATCAAAAGCCATATCAGGGCAGGCTATCGAGCGGCAGCAGACTATCTGAAGGAACAAGGCAAGAATGAGTATATACGCCTAGTCGAGATCAGCGATCCAGATGCCTCCAACCTTGATCAGGCGTTTCACAATATGTGGGTCATTGCCAGCGCCACCAAAGCCAGAAAGCCTCTTCACCATATAAGCATCAATCCGTTTAAGGATGAGCGTCTAACGGATCAACAGGTTCAATTAATCGTCGAGCGTTGTGAGCAAAGGTATGGATACAAGTCTGGCGATCACCAGCGGGTTATCGTTGAGCATATCAAAGACGGCAGACAGCATTTTCATGTGATGTGGAACAGGGTCAGTCTCAGAACAGGTAAAGCCGTCTGGCCCGGACATCATTGGCTAAAGTCCAAACAGGTCTGCCGTGAGATGGAAGTTGAGCTTGGCTTAAAACGTCCAATCAGCCGTACAACTAAATACCTGAAAGTATGCGGACCCTAGCCACTGCCTAGCTCCCATGGT
>JBASWO010000192.1:0-4646 GCA_049276515.1 Alphaproteobacteria bacterium | reverse complement strand
ATATATTGGTGAGAGCCTGTTGTTGTACGGGGAATTTTCACGCGACGAAACAAACGATCTGGTCGCTATGGTCGATGATAAATCGGTCGTGCTGGATGTTGGCGCCAACATTGGCTGTCTGACGCTGCCGCTGGCCAAGAAAGCGGCTAAGGTTTACGCATTCGAGCCACAGCGCCTACCATTCCAGATGCTCTGCGCCAATCTTGCAATGAACAACATCGAGAACGTGGTCGCACTACCGCATGCCGTGGGCGCTGCGCCGGACCGGATCAGGATCGAGCCGATCAAATGGGAAGGGGTGTTCAATTCCGGCGGAACGCCGCTGGCTGCAAGCGTCAAAGGTGATCTGACCGATATCATCACCATCGATAGCCTAGAGCTTGAACGCTGCGATCTGATCAAGGTCGATGTCGAGGGGCAGGAAATTGACGTTCTGACCGGTGCTGAAAAAACAATCCGTGATTTTCGCCCAATTTTGTTTGTTGAGGCCGACCGCGAGCGTTTCACGCCTTTACTGATCGAATTGCTTAAGAAATATGGCTACCAGCCCTATTGGCATATCACGCCGCTGTACAGCCCGCAGAATCATCAAGGCAACCAGTTCAACAAATGGGAGGGAACAGTCAGCATCAATATGCTGTGCATCCCCCACGGACGAACTGTGCCTTTCGAAATCAGCCAAGTGGTTGAAGCTATTGATGGCGACACATTCACCAAGCTGAAACAAAGGATGCGCGAATAATGTCTGACGCCGCCAATAATTATCCAGCCTTGCGCGCCGTCGTGGGGGGTACGAATGCGCCGCCGCCTTACAATATCGAGGCGGAGCAGGCTATGCTTGGCGCTTTGCTGGTCAATAATCAGGTGTATTTCAAGGTATTCGAGACTGTTTCGTCGGATGATTTTTATGATCCCATCCATCAGCGGCTATACGCCGCCATCAGCAAGACAATTGATAGCGGGCGTGTTGCCGACCCAAAAACGTTGCGCGCGCAATTTGAAAACGAGGGAGGGTTAAAGCATCTTGGCGGTGCGGCATATCTCGCCGACATGGCCGCTAGTGTCATTACCCTGATCAATGCCGAAGATTACGCGAAGCTGATCAACGAGCATGCCACGCGTCGCCGGCTGATTGCCTTCAGTCATGAAGTGCTGGCCATCGCGCACGATCACACATCGCCGCCAGCCAGCAGCGAAGCTTTGATCGGGCAGGCAGAAACCAAGCTTTTTAAAATTGCGGAGCATCGCGGACAAGAAGGTGCCGTGGATATGACGACCGCTTTTAATCAAACCATGGACAACATTGAACAGGCGATGAAAAGCGACGGGAAATTAAGCGGTGTTCCCTCGGGCCTCGCCAAGCTGGACGAAATTCTAGGTGGTTTTGAGGCGGGAAAATTGTATGTCATCGCCGGCAGGCCTGCGATGGGCAAAACGGCTATCGGCCTGACCATTGCAGTGAATGCCACACAGGCTGGCGCCAAGACGCTGTTTTACTCGCATGAAATGGAGCGTCCCGACATTGTGAAGCGCATCATTGCGCGCGTCACCGGTATTCCTGCTAACAAACAGCGCGGGCAATTGTCGATGGAGGAATTCGGCAAGATTTATGAAACGCGCAAAGAAATCAATCTGTGGCCGCTCTACATTGATGACAGCACACGGTTGAAAGTCAGCCAAATCCGCGGTCGTGCTATCCGACAAAAGCGCCGATACGGGCTTGATCTGATCGTAATCGATTATCTCGGGCTGATGGGTGTCTCGGACCCCAACATGAACCGCAATTACCAAATTGAAGAAATTACCACTGGCCTGAAGCAGCTGGCCAAGGAATTGAAAATTCCTGTGATCCTGTTGGCGCAGCTGAACCGCGATCTGGAAAAGCGCGAGGACAAGCGACCCATGCTATCTGATTTGCGTGATAGCGGTGCTGTGGAGCAGGACAGCGATGTGGTGATGTTTGTTTATCGCCATGAATATTATATCACGCGCAGCGAGCCAGTGCGTGGCGGGCGAGAGTCAGATGAGGCTTATGCCAAGCGTGTTGATCAATGGGAAAAAGAAGTCGCTAAATCGCGCGGCAAAGGCGAGTTGATTATTGCCAAGCACCGGCAGGGCGTAACCGGCACTGTCAATCTAATGTTCAGGGGCATGCGATGCATGTTCAGTGATGCCGAAGTTGATGAGGCGCATCCATGACAGTGTACATCGATACCATGAAGCAAAAATATGGCCGGATGATTATGTCTCACATGCTCGCAGATACTAGCGATGAATTGATGGCAATGGCCGAAAAGATTGGAGTCAATAAAAAGTGGCTACAAGATCAAGGAACGTATCGTGAGCATTTCGACATATGCCAAGCAAAAAGAAAATTGGCTATAGCTGCTGGCGCCATTGAGATTTCAACGCATGAACTTGGCAGTTTGCTACATAAAAAGAATGGCGGCTGCGTGAATTGCAAAGGGAAAGGTACACTCCTCGTAAAGTATCCTGGCCCCAAATTCGGAAAAAGAAAATGTCCTATATGTAACGGCACAGGAAAATTTCAATGACAAAGGAACGCCCAATACTCTTTTCTGGACCCATGGTGCGGGCCATTCTTGACGGGCGGAAAACGCAGACGCGGAGAGCCATAAAAAGGTACAATATTTACGGCCCTAATCCTCCAGGCGGTATTTGGGATTGGCGCGACACAAATAAGAATAACATGTGGATTGGTGCGCACGGTGGAGATTTAAAATTTAAAGACACCTCCGCCGCGCGCTTCTGTCCGTATGGCAAGTCTGGGGACAAACTTTGGGTTCGCGAAACATGGGCTGACCCTAATGATCAGGTAGTTATATATCGTGCAAACTGGCGCGAAGATGCAATGTTGCGAGGCTTGGACAATATTCCATTAACTGATCAAGACATTAAATGGCGGCCATCAATTCATATGCCACGCTGGGCCAGCCGCATAAAGCTTGAGATATCAAGTATCCGCGTCGAGCGCTTGCAAGAAATATCCGAAGATGACGCCTTCGCTGAAGGTGTGCAGCTTCCAGTATGTAAAAATGATGACGGAACAACGAGTCGGTTAATTCCTGTTACCAGAAAATATGTCCCAAAGACACACACGGCAAAAGAATTTTATGCATCATTGTGGGAAGAAATAAATGGGAAAGGCGCATGGGCGCAAAATCCCTGGGTTTGGGTAGTTGAATTTCGGCGCGAGGACTGAAAATGCCGCGCCAGAGCAACCCAAAAAATCCCGTATCATCTGTTTATTGGAATGATTGGCTTAATGAGCCAACCTTGAAAGACTGCAGCCTTGCTGCAGTTGGCCTGTGGACTTACTGCCTTGCACTGGCCGCGACCTGTACCCCCTTTGGTCACCTTTCAGTCGATGGGCGTCCTCTTACCGCCGATGACCTGCAGCGACACCTGCCTGGTAATCGTGACGCTAAGGAGATTGCCGCGCTTCTGGACGAGCTGATCAGATCGGGGGCAGCTTCGCGGAACCGCCAAGGGGTAATCTTCAGCCGCCGCATGGCGCGTGATGCGCGGCAAAAAACCATCGCGCAAAAGAACGGCAGGAAAGGAGGCAATCCTAAGCTAACAAAATCAAATGATTATGATACGCGGGATAACCTGTCGGATAACCAAGAGGATAACCCCAATACCTTTTCCAATACCAATAATACCCCCTTACCCCCTAAAGGGGGAAATTCAAGATCAACCAGAAAAGAAGTTTTATTGTCTGCCGGCGGCCCCCCGTGGGATCGCCGCGTTGCGCGGTTTCACGAAACCCGCTTCTGGCTTGACGAATGGGGACCAACACCGGATGCGCCGGACTGCATGGCGCCTGCCGAGATCATCAATCAATTCAGCAAGGGAGTTCAGCAATGAGCGCAAAAGCGGTCGTCCGGTTGGAAAAAATAAAAAGCAGCGATGCGCGAAAGAAGAAATCTGGTCGCGGCGAAGTGTTGCGGTTAGCCGATGGACCAACGCCAGAGCGTTTGAAAAAGGATGAATTCTATGGCGGCATGGGTAAGACGTACGAGGCAACAGGGCCAAATAACCCAGTAAAAACAGTGGTTTTCAAGTCGAATGCTGGATGCTGGTTGGATCGCTACAAATGCAAAGGTTTTCTGGATGAGGTTGAATATGCTGCCGGCGTAATGTTCAAAAAAGGTTGGGAGGCAACAGTTAAGGGCATCAAGACCCATGACTCGACCGTGCGGCAGTTGATCGACGGCGCGGCATGTGGAGCGATGGATGTGCTGGTTGGGTCGGAGCGGATTGTGCGGTTATGTTTGAAGAAGCTGACAGTGGCACAACGTATTGCTGTTGTTTCTGTGTGCGGTGAGGACGAAGCGCTTGGTACATCGGCTAAAATCAGGACCTTACGGCGCGGCCTCGAGGCGATATCGCGCCACAGCAACAACCTATCCAAGGCTGACAACGAATACATCAAGGTCAAACTGCGGGAGCATCTGTAAGAATATTTATGCTGCCCTTATTTTTTCTGTTGACTTGGTCACGTTTTTTATTCATTTCTTATCATACTCGCTGAAGTCGTGAGCCAAGCAATCATAAAAGCCAAAAACAGCCCCGCACATTGATTTATGCGGGGTTTTTGCTTTTTAAACCCTATTCCAAAA
>JBASWO010000191.1:0-16695 GCA_049276515.1 Alphaproteobacteria bacterium | reverse complement strand
ATCCTACCAGAATGAAGATTGATTATACAGGATATTTGGTCATTTTCGTGACTGTCTATAAAATTGGATGATAATTATTGTGTTGTAACCATTGCTGTTTTTGAGCTGTGCCCTTATAAGTCATCTATGAGCGATAACAGTCCCAATCTTCCAGAACAGCAACCTCCACTCACTATAAAACCACCCTCACCAGAAAATTTGTGGATGGAGCTGTCGATCGCCGTCAATTATCTCACCCGCTTTAATTTGCCACTCAAAGAAGAGCCAAAGCCACGTTTAATTCGTAAGTCGATGGCCTGGTTCCCACTCATTGGGGCAGCGATAGGTACTTTTGGCGCCGGTATCGATTGGATTATGTCGATGATGCGTATGCCAGGCATCATTACTGCAACCTTTGCTGTAATTGGTATGCTGTGGGTGACACGCGCTCTTCATGAAGAAGAGTTTGCGAGCCTCGTCAATCAATATGGACGGGACCTCGACAAAGAAAAGAAAATCGGCTGGTTACGAGAAGAACGTTCAGTTCGTTACGGTACACTTGGCATTATTCTGATTATCATTATGAAAATTGGCGCGATCGCCAGTTATGCTGATAATATTGTTGTCTTTCAGGCCTTAATTGTTTCCTGCAGTTGGTCGCGCGCTTTAATGGTCGTTGCAGCAGCTTGGCTAAGACCTCTCGAAGGAGATCCTGTTGCTGATCATTTCATTCAGCCTCCCGGTATGCGCGTCGCAGCTGCTCTAGGCCTTGCAGCCCTGATTGCTTTCATTGTGCTTGGCGAAGACACAGCAACCGCCTTAATAGCAGGTGCTGTAGCTGGATTAATTGTAGCTTTAATCGGCGCCAATTATCTGCGCGGATATAATGGCCCCTTACTTGGTAGCCTACAGCAAGTCACGGAAATCACTGTCTTAGGCATTGTTTTAGCCATTCAGTAACGCCCCAAATTTGACATCTTACGCTGGCATCAGCTATGCCCATTAAGAGAGGTATTTTGCTATGCGCATGATTCGAAACCAACTTTTACTTGTCCTCGTTGCTGTCCTAACACTGAGTGGCTGTCGCAGCTCAGGTGAGTTTGGTAGTGAACCAGAACAATTGGTCGATCGTTCACGTATCAGCTTTCAGAGCATGATGGGTGACAATCAATACCCAAGCCTGGTCAATCTCGCTACACGCGCTAAAGCCGTTATCATTGTTCCTAATTTAATTCGCGCGGCCTTCTTCTTTGGCGGTCGTGGCGGTAACGCTGTCATGTTGGTTCGCAATGATGATGGTAAATGGAGTGCGCCAGCTTTTTATACGTTAGGCGGCATTAGTTGGGGCTTACAATTTGGCGGCCAGACCTCAGAACTGGTTATTACCGTCATGACAGAAAAAGGCATGAATTCTATTTTAAATCGTGCTGTTACATTAGGAGCTGATGCGGGTCTTGCTGTAGGTGAGCTAGGTCGTGGCGCCAATGCTGCAACCGGCATGGATTTGAACGCCGATATGTATGCTTTTGCGCGCTCTGAAGGTTTGTTTGTTGGCGTATCGCTTGAAGGCTCTGTTTTAGCGCCACGCGAAACATGGAACCAACAAATGTATGGGCAAGATGCTACGCCTCAGAGCATTTTGGTTGACCGTATAGCCAACACCACATCGCCTACTGTTCCTGCCATTATTGCGGCAATGCCGTAAACCACCCTGCCTTAAGGGCATGAATATCCTTAATATTATTAATAATAACAAAATATTAGGGCATATTCTGGAGAATGGGTTCACTGGCTTGTCGAATAGATAATTCGCGCCCTATTCGCCCGCGTTTTTAAAAACTTATATTTTGCATCTTTGACACATGTTTGCGGCAAGTATGCCTCGAGCCTTGATGCATTTTTATGGGGCCCATGACAGAAGCAAGGTCGGTCACTTTATTTTTATCTAACTTGGTGCCTGGTGGTGCTGAGCGCGTTACATTGCATCTTGCCAATCAATTTGCGACGCACCGCCTTCATACAACTCTCTTATTACAAAGAAAAAAGGGCGCGCTTTTAAGTGATGTGCCACGTCATGTTCTTGTTGAAGCTCTTGATGCCAGAAATACATTTACGGCACTTTTTCCACTCATAAAATATTTAAGGCAAAATCATCCTGATATCTTGCTCGCCAATATGGTTCCCAATGCCATTATTGCTGTCCTCGCACGGTTGATATCGCGTACTCAAACCAAAATTGTGATTTGCTTACATAATCCACCTTCTGCAGAAGGCCAATATAAGAAAAAATGGCAATTCAAATTTATGCTCTTTTTGAGTTATCTCCTTTTTCGGTGGGCTGATAAAATAATCGCTGTCTCTGATCATGTCGCGCAAGACACAGCAAAAATAGCGCGCCTTAAACGTGATGAGATCATCACAATATATAATCCCGTTATTTCTGCTGACTTTGATGTTTTAGCAGCAGCCCCACTTACACATCCGTGGCTACAAGATGATGGTCCTCCGGTTATTTTGGCCGTGGGACGTCTTGTTGCACAAAAAGATTATGCTCTGCTTGTTCAAGCCTTTTCAGCGGTTGCCCATAAAAAAAATGTGCGACTTATTATTTTAGGTGATGGCCCTTTGCTTGAAGATCTGAAGCAGCACGCACTCAAACTAGGCGTCGAAGATCGTATGCAATGCCTTGGCTATCAAGCCAACCCAATTCCTTTTATGAAAAAAGCAGCGCTTCTTGTGACGCCCTCGCAGCATGAGGGCTTTGGAAACGTCATTGCAGAGGCTTTAGCGTGCGGCACACCAGTGGTCAGCACCAATTGTGGCGGCCCTGCAGAAATATTGGATAATGGCCGCTATGGGCCTCTCGTGCCTGTTGGCAATGTCTACGCTATGGCCCAAGCCATTCAGACAACACTCGACAATCCCTTGCCACGTGAAGTTCTCAAGCAACGTGGTCATGAATTTACAATTGAGCGCTCAGCTACAGAATATAGAAAAATTTTTGATCAGCTCTTAGCGTGATACTTAAGATGTCACGACTTTTAAGAGATGGCCTTCTCTATCATGATGCATAACCAAAGTATTGGCTTGCTGCCACTGATTAACGTCCTTCACGCTTGAGCCATAGAGCTTAGCAATTTCTTCTGATGACACAGGCTTTGGATCTTTGCGGCGCGCCTTTTTGCCAAAACGCAACAAGTTGTAGAAAGACCAACCGATAAACAGGATCTCCATCGCTAGAATGACCTGCACATAAGACACAATGGTGCCGATGATGCGGAATGAATTATAATCCTGCGTGTGATCAAAGCCATGGAAGGTCCAACGGATTGCATCGCCTGTGAAAACGAAGAAATCTCTTAGGAAGTAAAAATAGAGCAGCCAAACGAGGATCGTTAAAACCACGTCACGGACGCGGATTAAAAAAGGCAAATCCTTGGTGGTTTCAATGATATGGCGTGAACGTTTGGATTTCATTTGAAACCTCTATCGGTCGTTTGCCATGTCGCGCGTTGGCGCGGTGGCGTAAAGAATGCCTTGGGTATAGCGGCAATTGTTGTGACGAGTGATAGCAGCCAGAAGAATAAAGGATACCAAATGGTCCAACCCATTGCGCGTAAGAGCTTATGATCATAACGCGATTCAATAACCAAGGCCGTGACGAATTGTAGCAAGCTAACAGTCGCCAAAACCAAGCCCCAGAATGCTGGTGGCCAAATCGTTGGCACATTGAGATCGGGTGGCAGCACATAATATTTACCAATCCACCAGAGAATAACGGACATAGCGTATGTTAGCGCCCAGGTTGAGCTAAAGCAGAAATCAAGCACCAACATCCAAACGCGGCGATTACGCCATTTCCAAACACGTGTGATGTTCTTAAAGAAGACTTCAACACCACCTTGGGCCCAACGGAGACGCTGTTTCCAAAGACCCATCAAAGTTTCTGGCATCAAGATCCATGCCATAGCGCAAGGTTCATATTGGATCTGCCAATGGCGAATTTGCAGCGTCCAGCTGATATCAATATCTTCCGTGACGATGTTTAAATCCCAATAGCCGCAATCATGTAAGGCACGACGGCGGAAGGCAGCGATAACGCCAGATACAGTGAAAATCTGACCGTAAATACGTTGTGCGCGTTTGATGAGACCAATAATCGATGAAAACTCGCCAACCTGCACTTTGCCTAACAATGTTACGCGCGTACGGATACGTGGATTGCCGGTAACGGCGCCCACACGTGGGTTATTGACCATGGGTTGAACCATGTAGGCGGTTGCGTTGGGATGCAGCATAGCATCGCCATCAATACAAATCAGGAATTCGCCTTTAGCGGCCATAGCGCCCATGCGCAAAGCCATAGCCTTACCTTGATTTTCTTGGAAATGAATGACGCGCAATCTTGGATATTGCTTCGTCAAATCATCTAGAACGAGGCCCGTGTTATCACTCGAGCCGTCATTGATCGCGATAATTTCAAAATCAGGGTAATTTTGAAGATTAGCTGCTTCAATGGCTTCAGCAGCATTTTCACCTTCGTTATAGCAAGGGATCAAAATAGAAACGAAAGGATACTCTTTTAATTTCGGAGCAACATCGGGACCAGGACTTTTACGTTCCCAATGGAAATAGAAATAGATGCCGCCCAAAATCCAAACAAAGGACATGAAGAGTGGGTAGAAGAAGATGAAATCCAGCATAAAGCCTGATGTCATTGAAACAGCAAGGCAAGCCAAGATAACGATGAGGCCTAGAAATCTATTCATTGCTGCCTCCTGATGCTCGAAGTGAAAATTCAGGGGCTAGCACTTCAATATCTGGAGTGTTGGTAACAAAATCATCTGGGTAGTAGCCGAAATTCTCAGCACCCTGCTCCGATAAGAAGCGCATTTGAGATGCTAGGTCATCTGAGGGAATTGTGCGCTCACGACCTTGAGCTTGCTCATTCCAATCCACTGCCTGCAATTCAAAGACAGTATGTTTCAAACCATTGGGTTTACTCTTGGCAACTGTCACGAGTTTTTGCATCCATTCTTCAGCTTCATCAGAGGGCACATTTTCCATTTTTGGCATCGCCATAACAGCGGTGTAATCATAAGACTTCAGGAAGAGGTCATAATCTTGAGCAAACCATTCTTGGCTGTGGGGCTGAAGAGCAACCGTTGCGTATATGTTGCGAGCTGTTTGGGCCTGTGGACGATGTAAGCGCACATGGCGTGTGAGCTCTTTTGTAAAATCGACCAATGTTTTTGTCTTAAATTCTGACCAACGTTTCATGGTCTCGGGGTGAGCACGCAGATCTTTGATCGAGCCCTTAAAGCCCGCACGAGCATAAGCATCCAATGCTTCAGGTGATGCATCTTCAAAATCAGACAGCAAAGCATCATCATGGAACAAGATGCCATCAAGCGGCGCTGCTTTCGCCATATCCTCATAAATATCGGCAATGGCATGACGTGTTTCTGCATCAAAAGGTGAAAGACGTCTGTAGGCTTTAGAATCTGGTGAGGAACGTCCTGTTATAGGGCTCCAATATAGAACTGAAGGTGATTGCTCTAATTCAAAGGATAGGACAGGAAGCCAGCCAAAAACGCGTACCTTGGCACGGGTTTTTAACTCTTCAACCGCTCTTCCAAATAAATTGGTACGAACAGGTAAGGCGCTATTGGGAAAATAAAGAGCGCTTGCCAATCCTGTACCTTCAGGATCTGCAAAAGCTTGCAAGAAAACTGTATTGATCTTCATCGCAGCAATGCGCTCAACCAATAAATGGAGGTTCTGCTCTTGCTGTATGGGGTCCACATCATAAACATAGTCGAGATCAACCTGAACAACGCGAACAGGTGTTTCTGATGCTGCCCATGATGGCACAATGCTGCGGATGGAAACCAAGAGCGCTGTCACAAAACTGATGAAAAGACGGTGCATCATTAGAAGTGCCCCGTGAAATCGAGTGATAGGCTTACATCGTTCTCGGGAACACCGTCATAAGATTGACGTGAGTAATTAACACCAATGCCCGTTTCAATAACATTGTTCCACCACATGCGATGCTCATAGCGAGCACGGATAGCAGCATCTGTTCCAAACTTATCTTGATAATAGAGACCTGGCGTCAAGCGGACGCTGTGCTGCCATGCCGTACCATAACGTTGATACAAAACATGTGTTGCGCGCGCACCAGCTAGGGCAATGAAATCAAAGCTTGGGTTATAATAGAGGCGATTTGAATCTTTGCTATTTTGCGATTCACCCACATCAGCCAGTCCATCAATGCTGAAATGAGGCGTCGTATGAATACGTTCTGAATAACTCGCATCAAGACCGCTGCGGAAGTTGCCATCCGAGAATGGCATGATGTTACCGCCGAAACGGACTTCACGATGTTCATCTTGGCGCCAGACAGCACGTAGATTTGCAAAATCAGCAGTCGTCCCTGCATTGAGGGCACGTAATGGCGTATTGCGAGAGAAGATTTCGCCACTGGCCGCAACCGTCCAATTATCATTGAGTGCAACTGTGCCCTCACCCATACCGCCAATACGTCTGCTGCCATCATACCAATTGAAGGTTGGCGCTAAACTTACAGTGTAATCACCTTTACGGTACTCGCCACCAAGTATGGTACGCGAGAAATCGATTGTGCCCTCTGCATTTGGCTCACGTTGATGAGCAAAATATTCGCCGGCAAAAATACGCCAATTATAACCAATCGGAGGTGAGTAAATCATCGTATCGATGCCATAGCCCTCACCACCTGTAACATTCGATGATGTCATTGGCTCAAAAGCATAACCAACATTGACCCGTATTTCGGCCATGTCATGAACATCCCATTCGCGCTTTGCTCTACGTGCCGAAAGATTTTCTGGTGCACGTGCTACGAGCTCTTTTGCCTTCGCTTCGGCTTCAGGATATTTCTGTAATTTAAGATAGTTTGAAACCATTGCTGCTTCGCTGGCCATATGCTGACCGCCATGCATGCTAACGGCTGTCTTATAATGCTCGAGCGCTTGACGTGGCCAACCATGCGCACTTGCAAGATTGCCAAGGATTTCATGTCCCATGGCATTATTCATATTCGCCATTGCTAATGGGCGGAGACGATCATCAGCTTCTTGAATCTGACCAGAATAAAGTCTGCCTGATCCTGAGACCATCATAGCTACTTTTTCTTGAGGTCCCCAGCGTGGATCATCCTGGCCATTAAGCTTGACCCAATAGGGCTTATCATTCATCAGATCATCAATGGTCCAGAAGGCGCTTTCATAATCATCACATTCGACATAGGCGTAGAAAAGCTGACGGCGAACATTAAAGTTCTTCGGATCAGTCTTTAAAACTTCTAAATACATATCGCGCGCTTTTTCAGGCTGGCGAAGATAGAGATAAGCATCGGCTGCTGAGCTTTGAACATAGGTTGGGACTTTGACGCCCTCTTTGACCAAAGCTTCATATTCTTGAACGGCTTCTTGCATGCGTGAACGATTGACTAAGGCAATGATACGATCTTGCCGAGCATGAACAAGTTCAGGACGCGCCTCAGGTCCCAACTTTGACCACTCCGCAATAAGTTGATCATAGCGGGCGATCGCGCGGTCAGTTGTTGCAAAACGTTGTGACTCCGTACCTTCATTTTCCATACCCTTGCGAACCATATTGGCAGCAACATCAGCTTGGATCATGCGGTACTCAGACTGAGGCAAGACGCCTGGATTTTCGTCAGCTAGGCGTAAAGCATCTTCTGGATTGCCCATACGACTTTGGGTCCGAATTACGCCACGAATAGCTTCTGCATTTTTAGGCGCTATACGCCAAGCAGCTTGATAATAAGAAATAGCTTTATCATTTTGGCCATACACATCAGCTGCATTGGCTGCAGCCAATAAAACATTCACGCGCGCACCATATTGTTGAATATTGGCATCAGCCATATTAAGAGCCTGATCAACATAGCCAGAATCTGTCAGGCTATAGATAACGCCTGCAGCCATCGCTTCACTCTTTGGATTACGGCTTAAGCCACGCTCATAGATAGCGCGCGCTTCATCTGGCTGGCCAATGCCGCGATAAGCATGACCCACGGCTTCCAAAACATAATCAGGCTGATCTGCATTTAGTGTCTTATATAGGCGCACAACTTCCGCGTCGTTACTGCCATCCCAACTCAAGACCACAAGATAATCACGTGTCAAAGCTGCATCGTTGGGATGAGCTTCATAAAGCTTCTTCAGTGTTACGACTGAATTACCGGTATTGCCATTGCGCGCCTCTTTGACAGCAGCATCATGTTCCGCGGACCATGCTGGGCGCGGAGTTGAAGTTGCAACTTTTGGCGCTGCCTTTTTGACCACACGTTTTTTAGTTTTTGGCTTAGCTGTTTTTACGGGCTCAGCAGCAGGCTGATCAAGATTAGGAGCTGCATCTGGTGCCGCTGTTGGCATTGGTGCTTCAGCAGATTCACGAGGAGTGGGTGATGTATTCGCTTCGTTAGCTGGTTGCGGACCCGCTGATTGTTGAGCCCATTGTGCTAAAGTTTGGGCGCTGAAGAGCAACACACCACTGCCAAGAATAATTGACAGGACAATGCGTGAAATAAACTTTTGTTTTTCAGAAATTAACATAACCAGATCAACTACATGTTTAGGGCACTTTAATGGAAGCGGCATAATAGTGATTCACTACTTGGAATGCCAGACCTCGCGCATAAAGAAAGCATATGAATTATATAAAGGTATAAATGACACAAAAAAGAGGGGCCGTATAGCCCCATGGAAGGCAAGAAGATTTAAGGATTTAAGCCGATTGCAGTGATACGTGTATAGACTTCCCAGGCCTGTTTTGGAGCATTACCTCGGGTCTTTTTTGCGCCTTCTGGCTTTGGAAATGTTACGGATGTATTAGGCGCAAATGTCTGATTGGGCATCTGCGGTAACAGGCCCTTAAGCTGTTCGGTTAAGGACTGACATGTTCCCCTTATTTGAGCATAGCCGTCGAGAAACAATTTTGCTTGTTCAGGTTTTAAAGGATCTGAAACTGCACCACCATCAACGACGACGACTTGATCACCTTTAATAACTGCGGTTAATCGTGGCGCTTTGCTGGATGCCTGAAGCTGAAAAGTAACTTTATCAAGATCACGAATATATCTGCTTGCCGCACCTTTTTCAGTTGTACCAGAACCAGCATCTTCACTGATACCGCAAGTCACAGTTGCTCCATTAGCAAAATCCCACTTAACTGATGTGATGCCAGGAAAATTTGGATTTTGAAGTGGTGCGGGCGGCAAAAGAGGTTGCTTAGCTGCAGTTGCTGCCGAAGCTGGTTGCGCAAAGCTATCGCCTGTTGGTTGTAGCGCCAAGCAGATGGCCATGACTGTACTTGGGAATGCAGCTCGTATGGTCATTAGTATTCCTGAAATAGCGGCGTTAAATTTGTCCTGTAAAATACCATACGCAGCATCTATTAACCAAGATGGACAATAGTTTCAGGCAATAAAAAAGCGGGCCGAAGCCCGCTTTTTAACCTTACGCAGCCAATATTAATTTGGCTGAGGACCAAAGCTCGCACGGCCAACATAACCAATGCTTTCATTGACGTTACGTGCACCAACATTCGTTGAGAACAAGGAGCTGCCTACGCCAGTTGCTGCTGAGAAGTTAGAACGTGGGAACACGCTATCTGTTGCATAGATGCTACCGGTGACACCTGGGATCGTTACCGATGAAGCACTATCAAATGTGCCGCGTGAATAATTGCCGTAGCTATTCGCATAGTTATTGAGACCAAGATTAAGATCGCCTGCTTGGCTATAAATAAGTGAAGCAGCAGAAATATCACCTGCGTCAACTCTTACATTTTCAAGATTAACGACAGCGACTGTATCAATAACACCTGGGGCGAATGATGTGGCTGCGACGTTATATTGGCTTACAAAGCCTTGGCTCTTGAGAACATTATTATAACCAATGTTCGAGCTATCCAAAGCACTTCCAATTGCAGCTGCTGCTGAAATGTTACCGCCCGTCAAAATTGTATCTTTTGCAGAAATAACAGCCTGCAAATTAATGGGAGCAACTCTCAGTGTTCCAGTTACGGCTGCATAACCACCAAAGCTATTGCCAAAGTTATTCAAACCAATATTGGAGTTTGTAGCCAAAATGCCATTTGCGACAACTGCTGAGAGATCACCATGGATTCTTGAATTGTTCAAAATAATGCTACCGCCAACTGTTGGAGGCGCTGTTTGTGCTGTTGCTGAACCAGCCAATGCTAATGCTGCAGCTGCTGATGCAAAACCTAATTTAATATGTGATGCCATTTTACTTCTCCTGTTATCTAAAACCTGTTGATGAAACCATTCCTACGATGACCATAAAATTTCTATAGTCTTCGATCTTAATTACCAAAACCATACCTTATAGATGCTGAGAACGGCGTAATAACAGTGCTTGGATTGGTTGGGCTAACCAAATTACCACCGCCAACACCACTATTAACAACAGCACTACCGATAACACAGTTCGAAGAGATATTTTGTGTCGTACTATTTCCTACAGCAGTGTTACCGCAACCACCCAAGGTTCCGAAGATATTTGTGATGCTTCCATCTCTAATGCCTTCACCGATATCTGCATAAAGATTTTGAGTTGCTTTCAAGCTTTGCTTAGCAACTTGAACACCTTCATTAGCAATTACAAGACCGCCGACAGTGCCTATCACTGCAGTAACTGGCAGTAGCCAACCTTGGCAAGTTGCCGAGCTCATTTCTTTAGAAGCTGAAATAAGAGCTGTACCGTTGGGAACAAACACTTGAACGTTTTCAGTTGGATCAAGACCAACCACGCCAACCATTGTTGATGAGACGCTTACAGTATGATTTACACCATGACCATTAATGGGGGTATTCCATCTTGCACGGCAACCACCTTTATCAGCCCATTTCATGTCAGCTTCAGAAAACGCTACGTCTCCGAGCGTGCCTATAGGCAATGGCACCAATTGACCAGTTCTATACTTAACTGGGCGTAAGCCAGCTTGCTCTGCTGGGCTCAATTGTGGAGCAGGAACAGGCGCGGGTGGCATTTGAACTTGCACGACAACTGGTTGTTGTGGAGGTGGTGAAGCTGTGGGTGGTGGTGAAGCAACTCTGCGTGGCGTTGCTCTACGCGGTGGTGTTTTGCGCGCTGGTGGTGTAGCGCAAACTTTTTTTGCTGCATCAACGTAAACTTTACATTGTGCTGGAGCACGCGATATTAAAGATTGTGCATCAGATGCTGATTGCGCAAAAGCCACATCAAATGGAGTGGCCAAAGTTAAACTGGATAAACCAACAACAACGCCCCTACTCAATACATTTGCTGACATTTTTTAAATCCTTACGATAAAAAATATAATCCCTGTGATTCCCACTGTGATTATTGTTAATCCCGCATGTGGTATAGAAAGCGGTTAGCGTGAAAGCAAATAAGTTCTTAGTAAAAAGTAGTGTTAACCAATTTTGTTAACCATCATGTCAAATGTTAGACAAGATTAAATTTATTAGACGAAACTATTATGTCCCTCAAAAACAATATATAAAAATTATATTAGAGTTCTATTATTCAGCCCAGGCAAAATATATTAGCGAAAGTATCCGATGCGTTTAATAGATTTCATAAAAGATTATCGTCAGACTCTCAAAGGTACTCTTGCAACAGTCGCCGCCATTGCATCAATGGGTGTCGCAGGACAAGCTTTTGCGCAAACAGCGCCAACTGATACTGCTCCTTCAGCAGACGCTGTTCCTACAGCATCAAACACGTGGCACTTCACCATCTCACCGATTTGCAATCCTGACACGCTGCCTAAATATATTGTAGGCGCAACAGCTACGTTTGAGCCCGGCAAACAGCCTGTACAAGATTCTCAAGGAGCTGTTTTGTGTGAAATGGGTGAGCGCGATACAAGCGTTATCCAAGAAGCGCTCGGCTATAACACACCTGAATTAGCGCATATGCCGATGTACGTTATTAATGCATCCTATTCAGGTAATACGGGCACTGCACTTTCGGAAAAAGAAGCCTTAAAATTTGTTCAGGATGGTTATCAAAAAGAAGCTCCTGCTGTTGTCATTTCTGGAAACGGTGCCGCAACTCTCATTGGCCAGGCAACAAATATTCCAAAACCAAATCCAGCTGGCCTCAGTCAAACACGAGAAGTTTTAGCTCACGCTGATGGTAGCATTACAATGGCTATGGTTCGCGAACAGCAAAGACTGTTAGCGGAAGCAGAGCCAGTGCAAGTTTTAGAAGCTGGCCAGGATATCGTTCTCGCATCTGCATTGCAAATTGATGAAAACATCAATTTGGCAACCTTGAATGTACCCAATTTCACACAAGGCCAAACCTTGCTTGCAGAAAGCACTGAAGGTAAGCGCTCTCCATCTCGTACTCGAGATGTTGCTAAACATGTTAGCGTCGCGGTTGCTGCAGCTGGTCCCGTTGCCAAAGATGCCTCAACACTAGCAGGTCAATTGGTCTTAGCCCGTTATAATGACCGTACGCCCACACCTCCTAAGGGTGGCGCACGTTTGCGTAATGATCAAGGCATCTATGTTCTTGGTGAGCCGTCAACACAGCTTTTTTCAAACTCAGGTGTTCTTGCAAAACAAGCATCTGGTTATATACCACGCCTACCCATTTTTGCGCGTACTGTAGCACGTCAAACTACGCCATTGGTTTTATCGGAAACTTTTTCAGGTGAAGTTAGCGATATCCAATTAACAAATGGTGCAATTCCTGACGCAGCACAATCTATAACTTTACTGCGTGAATTTCGTTCTGCCGCTCAATCGGCCGTTTTAAGACGCGATCAGTCAGATCTAGAAATTGCCTTGAATGCCATGCAAGGCGAAATGGGTCAGCGCGTTATGGATGCTGATGCTATTTATGGGGCAAGAATTGCGCGCTATTTGGTCAACAAAAATGTTGAGAACCGCGATGAGTTGTTAGGCCTTATAACAAATAACCTTGATAGCATTACGGCTGCAGATGCGGCGCTTGGTAGCCAAATGGCAAATTTTGTTATCCGCAATGATCGCGGCGAATTGCGTGAAGAAGCCAGAGCTCATAAAGAAACGCGCGTGACACCTAAAGCTGGCCCCGTTGTTTCTAAAAAAATATTTGCTATTGGTGGCGGTCTCGGTTTACTCGCAACATTTGCAGCTGCAGGCGCGCTTTTCTTGAGAGCGAAGCAAAAAGACGTTCCTGGTCTTACGATGGATGAGTTTGAAGAAGTGTTACACACAACAAGACAGCCAGAACATATTACGAGAACAGCCAAGCAAGTGGAAGTTCACTTCCCTAACCCATGCATTGACATGAATGCATCAGAGGAAGATATCCGTAACCCACGCCTCTATTCCGCCTATTATGGCGCCTATCAAGAAAACCTTGTTGTTGCCCGTAGAGCATGGGCCATTGCATTCCCCCTTTATCTCGACGTTGTGTCGTTCCGTCCAAATAATGTTGATATTATTTCGCCGCAAGAAGCGATGCATAGCGTTGAGGCATTTGAACTTGCCGACCTAAATGATACACCTTCCTCTTCTGAGGAAGCTGAGACAAATGAGCCTCACATCATTGCTATGGCAAGCAGACGCCAGGAGACACCCCGCCCAGCTGCAAATGCTCCTAATGAGGGTGATGAATTTGCAATTCCTGAGCCCAATAGAGAGGCTGTTGCAGCCGGAAAAACACATTCTCCACGTCGTTGGCTCTTCGGGCGCGCTGCATAAACGGCCAACATTAATACTTCAGTTTCATGCGTAAAATGTTAGCTTAGACCGGACTCATAACCGGATTTATATTTTTTATGTCAAACGTTGTTCTCGATTATAGAACGGAAGATCAACCCATCGCGCCCTTGAGCGTGAGCAAAATCACGCTTTTCCATTTTCGGAATTATGACGATCAACAAATGGTGTTTGAGCCAACTCCTGTCGTGCTCACAGGCGCTAACGGCAGTGGCAAAACCAATTTACTTGAAGCCATAAGCCTGCTTGTTCCTGGACGAGGCTTGCGCCGTGCTGCCTTGGCGGAATTACAAAACCAAACACTTCCCCTGCCCTGGGCAGTCGCCACTGAATTACAAACAGCTTACGGTGACCTCAAAATTGGTACCGGTCGTGATCCACAAGAAACAGAAGGCGATCGCCGTCTCGTTCATATCAATGGCAAAAATGTACGCGGACAAAACAGTCTTGCCGAACATATTGCTATGGCTTGGGTTACACCTGACATGGATCGCGTTTTAGCCGAAGGCCCAAGCGCACGACGCAAGCTTCTTGATCGCCTGGTTTACAGTTTTGATCCAGCCCACAGCGCTCGCGTGCATCGTTATGAAAAAGCCATGCGTGAACGGCTACGCTTATTACGAGAAGGTGTTAGCGATGCCGCATGGCTTAATGCCCTCGAAGATGAAATGGCGCAGACAGCTGTTGCGATCGCAGCAGCCCGTCGCCATATGATCCGTCAATTACGAACCGCTATTGCAGAAACCAATAGTGTCTTTCCAAAAGCTGATATTGCCCTTAAAGGCATGGCTGAAGAAGCCTTGGAAGACCAACCCGCCCTTCCCGTTGAAGATAAAATTCGTAGTGCCTTAGCTCGCGCACGTGGTGATGATGCGCAAAGCGGCACCTGCTCTGTTGGCGCCCATCGCACGGATCTTGCGGTTAGACACCGCGCTAAAGACTGCCCTGCTGACTTATGCTCGACCGGTGAGCAAAAAGCTCTCCTCATTGCCATCATGCTCGCTTACTTAAGGACATTGACACGGGCACGTTCCATGGCACCTCTCTTTTTGTTAGATGACATCGCAGCACATCTAGATGACATTCGAAGAGATGCCCTTTTCGAAGAAATCCTGACCTTGAATGTTCAGGCTTGGATTACCGGAACAGATGCCGAGCCCTTTGGTCGTTTATTACCATATGCCCAACATGGCCTTGTGGAACAAGGACATATGAAGTGGGGCTAAGACTGGTATTTTAGTCAGGGCTTCCTATATACTTATCTCATTAACTCTCAAAGGCTGGCGCTATGTTTATTCAAACTGAAGACACACCTAATCCTGCGACAATGAAATTTCTGCCTAATAGGGCCGTCATGCCCAAAGGCACATTGGATATTACCGATGTAAAGGCAGCTTCTGCTTCTCCTCTCGCTCAAGCTTTGTTTGCTCTCGAAGGTGTTACAGGTGTTTTTTTAGCCACCGAATTTATTACGGTTACCAAAGCCGCTGATAAACAATGGCAAGTTATGAAGCCATCGATTTTGGCGACGATTATGGAACATTTTACCCACAATCGCGCTGTTATCAATGATGGCACGATCGCAGTGCCAGATACGACCAGCAATGAAGATGACAGTGAAGTCGTCAAACAAATTCGCGAACTTTTAGATATGAAAGTTCGTCCAGCAGTTGCTCAAGACGGCGGCGATATTACTTTCCAGAGCTTTGAAGATGGCGTTGTTTATTTACATCTCAAAGGTTCATGTGCAGGCTGTCCAAGCTCGACAGCAACTCTTAAGGCTGGCATTGAGAATATGCTAAAGCATTATATTCCCGAAGTGCGCGAAGTGCGCCAGATGCGCTAAAGTTAAAATAGTTCATGCTCATCCTTGCTATAGATAGTGCTGCAGGATCCTGCCGTGCCTGTGTCTGGCAAGACGGCAACGTTTTGGCAGAACGAGAAGAACATATGGAGCGCGGCCAGGATCAACGGCTCATGCCGATGATTTTAGATCTTCTCAAAACTACAAAAATAGACTTTTCCTCATTAGACCGCATCGCCATTACACGCGGCCCTGGCAGTTTCACAGGCTTACGTATTGGGCTTGCGGCAGCACGCGGAATAGGGTTTGCCGCTCAAAAACCAGTTATCGGCATCGATCGCTTTGCAATCTATCGCGAGCAGCACAAAAATTTGAACAAAAATCTCCTCGTTGCTATCGAATCCAAACGTAAAGAGCTTTTTTGCCAATATTTTTCTGTAGATGGTTCTGCTGAAAAACCTTCAATGATGGATGAAAAAGAAATTGAGGGTTTTTTAAAAAATAAAGAAAACACAGTTAGAGTTGGAGACCAAAACAAAGCTTCCTTCAATGAAGCTGTTACATGCGCAGCTCTAGCAGACAAAGCCGATATAAATGATCCTAGCTATTTGCCACGACCTCTTTATATACGACCTCCCGACGTCACGGTAAGCGCGCGTCCAGTTTTTATTTCGGAATGACAATATGATTAGAAGTGTTACTAAAAATGACGTGGGCTTATTAGCCAAATTACATAAAGATAGTTTTAAAGAGGCTGGCTGGTCACTCGCACAAATACAAAGCAGTCTTGATTTACCCAGCACCGAAGGCTGGCTTGCTTTGCATGAAAATAAGCCTGCTGGTTTTATTCTCTGCCAAACCATGGCCGAACAAGCTGAAATTCTCACTTTCTGCGTCAATCCAGAATTTCGTGGTCAGAAACTAGGGGAAGCACTTTTACAGTATGCTCGCGATTCTTTGCGTCTTAAGGGCTGCAATAGCCTTTTCTTGGAAGTAGCAGCCGACAATGAGGTAGCCTGCAATCTCTATAAAAAGCTTGAATTTAAAACGATTGGCAAGCGCGCCAATTATTACCAACGCGAAACAACCCAAGTTGACGCCCTAACCTTTGAAC
>JBASWO010000190.1:0-2812 GCA_049276515.1 Alphaproteobacteria bacterium | reverse complement strand
GGTTTGCCCTTCGACTGTAGCATTGAGCGCAAGAATGACTTCTTTGGTCTCGCCTTCTTTCAAACGCTGCAAAAGTTGGTCAATACGCAGGTCAGCAGGACGAATGCCTTCGAGGGCTGAAAGCGTGCCCCCCAGCACATGATAAAGACCACGAAAGGCATGGCTGCGCTCAAGCGCCCAGAGATCAGCAACATCTTCAACGACGCACATCAATGTGCGATCACGCCCCACATCGCGACATACTTCGCAAGGATTACTACCGCCAAGATTACCACAAATATCGCAACCCTTCACTTGATGGGCTGCATTATGTAGAGCTTCAGCCAAAGGGAGCATCAAAGCTTCACGGCGCTTTAGAAGATGCAAGACCATACGGCGTGCAGAGCGTGGCCCCAAGCCTGGAAGCTTGGAGAGTATATTTATCAATTGATCGAGGGGTGAGATGCTCACGATACTTAGAAGGGCAATTTAACGCCGGGCGGAAGTTTAACGCCACCCATCAGTTTTTCGGTTTCACTTGCCGTCTGCGCATCCACTTTAGCTTTTGCATCACTGCAAGCAGCCACAATTAAATCTTCGAGCATTTCGATTTCAGCTGGATCGGCTAATTTGGGATCAATCTTGATCTTTTTCAATTCACCCTTGCCGTTCATGGTAGCGACTACAGCGCCGCCGCCGGATTGGCCCACGACTTCCATATCACCAAGACGGCCTTGCATATCGGCCATTTTGGCCTGCATTTCCTGAACTTGTTTCATCATGCCAGCAATATTCATAATTAGTCCTCAGTCGGTTCGAGAGAAAGATCATCTGTAAGTGCGTCATCTGTCGTTGCCGCAACAATTGGCGCTAGGGCTTTCTTTTTGAGCTTGGTCATTTTGGCGCCCGGAAAAGCTGTCACCACGGCTTGCATGAGTGGATGAGCAAGGGCCTTATCATGACGCTCTTTCTCAAGAGCCTTATCTTGATCGGCTAAGCTCATAGCACCTGGGCGATCTGAGATAGAGACCATCCAACGCTGGCCCGTCCATTGCGTAAGAGACTGGCTTAAACGACTTGCAAGATTGGCTGGCGCTTCTTTTCCAACATTAATTTCAAGTATGCCTGGCTCGCAACGTACGGGACGCACATTGCCATAGAGCTGCGCATGCAAGGGGCCTTCGCGGTTGGTCGCAAAAAGCTCAACCAGCTCTTTGTAGCTCGTTGGCGATGGCTGCAATGATGGATCACTTTGAGGGATAGCCTGCTTAGCGACAGCTGGCGTTAAAACAGTACCGCCATTGCTTGCCATTTTAGCCCGCGGCGCTGAGCCGCCGCCGTTCGGCGTCGGTGCTTGTGCAGCACTGGCCCCGCCTTGATTGGCGCTCTCACGGAGTTGTTTGACGAGATCACCAGGCGTGGGCAGCTCAGACGCATAAGCTAAACGAATAAGCACCATTTCGGCGGCTTGCGCTGGATGTGGTGTCGTTTGAACTTCTGTGACGCCTTTGAGAAGGATTTGCCAAGCACGTGTGAGAGCTGGAATTTTAATATCGGAAAGATCGGTCAATAATTGACGGTCATATTCAGGAAGATTGGGGTCTTTAGCAAAGTCTGGCACCACCTGCCCGCGCGTAAGCATATGAACGAGATCGCAGAGATCTTGCAGGACCTGTAAAGGATCTGATCCCACCTGCTGCATATGATTAAAAGCATCGAGAGCTTGCTTCATTTCACCACGTAAAACATGGCGGCATAGACCCAAGATATGTGCGCGATCTGCAAGGCCCAACATATCCTTAACATCGCTAGCCGTGACCGCGCCATTGCCGCGCGCGATCGCTTGATCAAGAAGACTGAGACCATCACGGACAGAGCCATCGGCTGCATGGGCAATAAGTTTTAAGGCTTCTGGATCGGCGGTCACTTTCTCAAGACCCGCCACTTCGGCAAAATGTTTTGCCAACATTTCACTATCAATGCGGCGTAAATCAAAACGCTGACAGCGCGAGAGAACGGTGACAGGTACTTTACGAATTTCTGTCGTCGCAAAGATGAATTTGGTATGAGGTGGTGGTTCTTCCAATGTCTTCAATAAAGCATTGAAGGCATTTTTTGAGAGCATATGAACTTCGTCGAGGATATAGATTTTATAACGGGCTGATGCGGGGCCGTAGCGCACGCCATCGATGATATCACGGATATCATCAACGCCTGTTCTACTTGCGGCGTCCATTTCCATGACATCGACGTGTCTGTCTTCAGCAATGGTGCGGCACGCATCACAGACACCACAAGGCTTAATGGTAGGGCCACCCTTGCCATCAGCGCCTGTGCAATTGAGGGCGCGTGCAATAATACGTGCTGTTGTGGTTTTACCGATACCGCGGACACCTGTGAGCATCCAGGCATGAGGTAAACGTCCCGCTTCAATCGCATTGGTCAAGGTTTTGACCATGGCTTCTTGGCCAATCAATTGCTCAAATGTTGTAGGGCGATATTTGCGCGCAAGCACACGGTAGCCGGCGGGTGCTTTTGAAAGAGGCATATCCTCCCACATCGAGGTCTGGCCTTCGTGATTTTCTGTTTCTGGCGCATCCGCGCGGGCAAAAAGTTCGCTCAAAATGTAACCTACATATCGCGTGTGAAAATTCGGTGGGAGATTGGACAGCAACCCGGATCAAAAGTGTTACGGTTGCTTCCTTCCGGACCTGGCCGGGTTGGCACGTAATCCGTCCACCGCCAACCTCCCGCTTTGTTATAGCAAAAACATCTCAAAAACAGAGTCAAAAAAGCCGCTTATTTGCTCTGTAACAAGGCCTCAGGGGAGGCT
>JBASWO010000189.1:0-2183 GCA_049276515.1 Alphaproteobacteria bacterium | reverse complement strand
CATAAAAAGTACCTAACTTTTAAGAACCGTATTGTGATGATTGGCTGCGGCAGCATTGGCTCTGGCACCTTGCCCCTAATCTTGCGCCATTTTGATATTAGCCCCGATCAAATTACCGTGATCACTGCCGACGAGCGCGGTCATGAAGAAGCTAAAAAATATGGCGTTGAATTTATCAATCACGCTTTGACAAAAGAGAATTATCGCTCTGTCCTCGATAACCGCCTTTCCTCTGGCGACTTCCTTGTGAATGTGTCGGTCGATGTGTCATGCGTTGACATGATGACTTTGTGCCAAGAAAAGGGCGCCCTTTACATTGACACTGTTGTTGAACCGTGGGGCGGGTATTACCTCGATTCATCACTCACAGCATCGCAGCGCTCAAACTATGCGCTTCGCGAAGACATGCTCAAACTGAAGAAGAAATATCCAAATGGTGCTACGGCCGTGAGCTGCCATGGCGCTAACCCCGGCATGGTCAATCATTTTGTCAAACAAGCCTTGCTCGATGTCGCTAGAGATACAGGCGTCAAAACTACCACACCCACGTCACGTGAAGGTTGGGGTCAATTAGCTGAGACACTCGGCATTAAAGTCATCCACATCGCTGAACGCGACACCCAAGTCTCAAGCAAACCAAAGGAGGTTGATGAGTTCGTCAACACCTGGTCGATCGATGGTTTCTTTAGCGAAGGCAGCCAGCCAGCTGAGCTTGGTTGGGGAACCCATGAAAAAGCACTACCGCCTGACGGCAATAAGCATGATTTTGGTAGTGATGCCGCGATTTATCTCAATCGCCCAGGCTGCACCACACGTGTGCGCAGCTGGACACCTCTTGAAGGCCCATATCAGGGCTTTCTGATCACGCATAACGAATCCATCTCGATTGCCGATTACCTGACGCTACGCGATGGCGCCAAAGTACGTTACCGGCCAACCTGCCATTATGCATACCATCCCTGCGATGATGCTGTTTTGTCCCTACACGAACTAAATGGTAAAAACGGCATTCAACAGTCACGTCAACGCCTGATGGTGGATGAAATCATCAAGGGCATGGATGAACTGGGTGTACTTTTGATGGGCAACAAAAAAGGTGTTTACTGGTATGGCTCACGCCTCACCATGGACCAAACACGCAAATTGGTTCCCAACAACAATGCAACCTCTCTTCAGGTTACGATTGCTGTGCTCAGCGGCATGATCTGGGCCATTGAAAATCCCAAATGCGGTATTGTTGAACCTGAGGAAATGGATTTTGCGCGCGTTCTTGAGATTGCCACACCCTATCTTGGTGATGTCGTCGGCGTGTGGGGTGACTGGTCACCTTTGCAAAACCGCGAAAAACTCTTCAAGGAAGATCTGGATAAATCCGATCCTTGGCAGTTTAAAAATATCCGGGTTGCTTAATCCTCGCGACAGGTTCCAAAATTAAGTAAGGAAACGCCTGTATTGTCGTGACTATCGCAAACAAGTGAGCGTTGCGGTGTGTCGACATTCATCAGCCAGTAAAAGGCGCAGGCCGCAACAAAGAGAAAGACGCTAAAGCCAATCCAGGCTCGCCAATTGCGAGGCTCGGGTTTGCCATAGGTCGGTATTTTCGGCGTAGCCATATTTCTGCCCCGTCCAACTGTTATCACCAGTATATGCCAAAAAGCTTTTTTAATCCTAAAGCCATACCCCCTTGGCCCCAAGAAGCAGCCGAAGCTATTGCGATGCAAAAAGCACTGCGTCATCAGCTAGTTATCAAAGATGATTTTAAAGACCTTAAGACAGTGCTGGGTGTGGATGTCAGTCATAAAGACGATAACAGTCGCGCTGTTTTAGTCTTGATGAAACTGAAGGATCTCACCCCCCTCCACTCTATCGTGATCGATGCACCAACCTTGTTTCCTTACATCCCGGGTCTTTTGTCATTTCGTGAAATACCCACGATCCTGATGGCGATGCAAAAACTCGCAGAGAAACCAGATTTACTGATGGTTGATGGTCAAGGCATTGCCCATCCAAGACGCCTTGGTATTGCGGCTCACCTTGGTGTGTTGCTCGATATTCCGGCTATTGGCGTTGCCAAATCTCGCCTCACGGGAACCTATAAGGAACCAGGCTCTGAACGGGGTGATCAATCGCCCTTAATGGATAAAGATGAGAGAATTGGTACCGTGCTCCGCAGTAAACCCAAA
>JBASWO010000188.1:0-12605 GCA_049276515.1 Alphaproteobacteria bacterium | reverse complement strand
AGACGCTTGAGACCAGCCGTGACTTCCTTTTTATATAAATCGGTTTGATCTTCATGGACACTCAGTGTGAATCCAACTTTGGCCCAAGCTTCTGCCATTTCAACCATACTGAGGGGCGTGGCCCCTGCTTCCGATGCCTGCCAAGCCTTAATAGCTGATTTATCGCGATCTTCAGGATTGATGACGTAATCCGTAAAACTGATCTGCGCCTGGGGTTTTGTGCATCCTGCAAGAGCGGCAAAAAATGTATTTTTATCTTCAACACGATAAAAATTTTCACGCGCTAAAATGCAATCGTATTTTTTAGCGAGTGAGAAGTTAGCAGGATCATAGGTTGCGATAGCATCATACTTTCCTTTGCCTGCTTTAATAGATAACTCCATACCACGGCCTGCAACTTCTGGGTCTGGCTCAAGGCCTGTAATCGCAACACCATATTTTTCAGATATCATGCGCATGCGGCCACCGAGCCCAGCCGAGATATCCAAAACATCCATGGCATTGGTAAGATTGAGGGGCTTGATCAGCATTTCGCTCACTTCGGCATCAGCGGGAGAAACAAACCCCTCGCCCCACATTTTTTCAGAAATCATGCCAGGCTCAGCATGCCAAGGAGGAGGCGGTGATGCTGGAACAGCTTCTGCAATAATTTTTTGTGACTCTTCGCGTAAAGCTGACAAAGAGCGCTTCATTCTTTGTTCAGACACAGGTGGAGGTGCGTCGACAACAGCAGCTTTTCCATCTTTCCAAAAATCATGCGCAAGGCCAAACACGAGACGCTTGGCACGCGGCACAACATTTGTTGGAATTTTGTCTTTAAACTTTGCGAGAGGATTGGCCATGGATGACAACTGAGGCGAGCTACGAATCAGCTATCTTAACACGAATTGACCTAGGCGTGTCCTGCCTCACCCGACAGCATGACGGGGCTAATACCAATTTTAGCTAAAGCCCGTTGCCATTTGGTATCAATCTCGGCATCAAACAGGAGCGCTTCATCGGCTGGAGCCGTCAACCAGCCATTGGCCTTCATCTCCTCATCCAATTGGCCAGCGCCCCAGCCGGTGTAACCTAAAGCCATAACAGCTTTTTCAGGACCGCCACCGCTTGCAATGGCTTGTAAAATCTCCACTGTGGCGCTGAGTGAAATCGTATCGTCAATACGGGTGGTGCCTTCCCGCAAATAGTCTGATGTATGCAAAACAAAGCCTCTACCTACCTCAACGGGGCCCCCAAAATGCACAGGCATATTGGGGGTCTCACTGGAGGTTTTAATATTGAGTTGCTCAAGAAGGCTGGGGAAATCGGTTTCATTGAAAAGACGGTTTAGCACCAACCCCATAGCGCCATTGGGACCATGCGAGCATATGTAAATCACAGCATGCGCAAAGCGTGGATCTGGCATTGTGGGCATAGCAATGAGAAGTTGGCCGGTTAGCCAATCTGATTGACTATACAATTCCTCAGGTGGTGGCTTATCCAAATCCATTAATGAACCCCAATAACCTTTTTTAAGCTTCCTGATTATACTCGTTTATTGCATGATATGTAGAGTCAAAAAAACTGGAATTCGCGCGTCATGAAATACATATGGCTTTTTTTCGCATTGTTATTCTTAGCGCCCACGAATGCCTATGCGCTTGCTGGTGAGTGGCAAAAAGATGAGGCCCTCAATGTTCGCCTCATATCGGCTGTTGATGCTGTTGGCCAAGACCAAAAAATTTCACTCGGCCTTGAATTGGAGATGGCGCCCAACTGGCATACCTACTGGCGCTCACCAGGTGCTGCGGGCTTACCCCCTTCTCTCGATTGGCAAGCTACGCAAACAGATGAAGGCAATCTCAAAGACGCGCAATTACTCTTTCCTTCCCCTAAGCGCTATACGGCCTATGGTCTCGAGACAGTTGGTTATACGGGCCATATTGTTTTTCCAATCGATGCCACGTTGAGACAAGCCGGTAAGGCCTTAAATGCCACCGTGAATGTCGATCTCCTTGTGTGCAGCGCTATCTGTATTCCCAAAAACTTTGTCCTCACTCTCAAAATACCTGAAGGCACCGCCAGTGAAGGTGCGGAAGCTGTGCTTATCAAAGAAGCACGCGATGATATGCCAGATAATGCCGCTCAATCAGGCCTTATCCTCAAAAGCATGGTGAGTGATGGAAAAAGTCTAACCATTCAAATTGAGTCGCGCTTTCCCTTACAAGCACCTGATGTTTTTATCGAAAACGAAAAAAACATTTCCTTTGCAGCACCGCGCACCACGATCAACGCTGATAAACATAGCGCAACCCTCTATGTCAAAGCGGCCGATACCTTGTCAGACGGCGTTACTTTAGCCGGGATGCCACTGACCGTTACTATCACTGATGGTGACCGCTCTATGGAACAGCGTGTCGTTGGCCCCAAGCCAACGATCGCACCACCAGCACCATCTGCAACCCTACCTTTGGGCCTTGCTGTGCTCTTTGCTTTGATTGGTGGTTTTATTTTGAATTTGATGCCTTGCGTCTTACCTGTTTTGTCGATGAAAATTTTAAGCGTCGTCAGTCATGGTGGTGGCGAAAAACACCTCGTCCGGCAAAGTTTTCTTATGACAGCAGGTGGCATTCTCTTTTCTTTCCTGGCTCTTGCTGGAATGACAATTGCCCTTAAAGAGTTTGGCCTGACATTGGGCTGGGGCGTGCAATTTCAACAACCCCTTTTCCTTGCTTTCCTGATTGCCCTTCTCACGCTTTTTTCAGCTAATCTTTGGGGCCTTTGTGAGATTCAACTTCCAGGTTGGTTAGCCAATAAAGTTAGTGACACAGCCTATCATCCCAAACTCGCGGGTGATTTTGCGACGGGTGCTTTTGCAACGCTCTTAGCCACACCCTGCACAGCACCTTTTCTTGGAACGGCCGTCGGTTTTGCCCTCGCATCAGGCCCTCTTGATATTGTGATTAT
Organism: Alphaproteobacteria bacterium; assembly: GCA_049276515.1. Lineage (GTDB taxonomy): Bacteria > Pseudomonadota > Alphaproteobacteria > UBA9219 > UBA9219 > JAATFY01. Next base: position 9,659 of record JBASWO010000188.1, on the reverse strand, counting down.
TTTTTCTGCTCTTGGCTTTGGAATGATTTTACCCTATCTCGCGATTGCTTTGTTCCCCGGCATCGCTACCAAATTACCTAAACCTGGCGCATGGATGGTACGTTTACGCCATGTGCTTGGTTTTGCGCTTGCGTGCACCGCCCTCTGGTTGATCTGGGTTTTAGCGGCACAAATTACGGTTAAGTTTGCAACCCTCATTGGCCTCAGCATGCTGGGCATTGTTATTCTGCTCTCTTTACGTAAAACCAGCATCTCACAAAAACTTGTGACCTTCGGTCTCATTGATTTTATTTTAGTTGCTGTTGCTCTCACGATTGCCGGCACCTTTGTTCCCAAAACACCCGCGACTGTTGACGCCCTCTGGTTGCCTTTTAGCGAAAGTGCCATCGCAGCAGATATTGATGAAGGCAAGGTCGTGTTTGTCGATGTCACGGCTGATTGGTGCTTAACTTGCAAAGCCAACAAGAAATTTATTTTATCGAAAGCAGAAATAACCGAACGGCTCTTTCACTCAAACGTGATCGCTATGCAAGCTGATTGGACTAATCCAGACCCTGTGATTTCGGATTTCCTCAAACGCCATGGGCGTTACGGTATACCTTTTAATATCGTGTTTGGCCCTGGTGCACCCCAAGGCCTTGTATTGCCCGAAATTTTAACAACCAAAGCCATTCATGAGGCGCTAGAAAAGGCCGCAAAACCGCCTCAACCTTGAATCTTTATATATAAAGACGTAACGTGCGGCAGCCCCCTATTAGGAGAGAAAAATGACCATCAAAGCCGGCGATAAAATTCCATCTGTTAATCTCAAGCAACTGACCCCGAGCGGCATGCAAGACATGTCCACCGACAGTTTTTTCAGTGGTAAAAAAGTTGTGATGTTTGCAGTACCAGGTGCTTTCACACCTACATGTTCAGCCAAACATTTACCTGGTTATGTTCAAAACCTTGATAAGTTTAAATCACAAGGCGTTGAAGTTGCCTGTCTCTCTGTCAATGATCCCTTCGTTATGAAGGCTTGGCAAGAGCAAGGTAAAGCTGAAGGTATTACAATGCTAGCCGATGGCAATGGCACTTTTACCAAAGCGCTCGGCCTTGAAATGGATGGCACCGGCTATGGCCTCGGCACACGCTGCCAACGCTTTGCGCTCTTTGTCGATAATGGTGTCGTCAAATCAGTAGCTGTTGAAAAAGCCGGCGCGTTTGAAGTTTCATCTGCAGAATCTATGCTGAAAGCTTTGGACACCAAAGCCGCTGCATAAACTTAGATTTTAAGAAATAGAAAACGGCGGCCTTTTTAAGCCGCCGTTTTTTTATGAGCGAAATTCTTCGATCGCTGCGACAGCAAGCTGATCAACGCGTTCATTTTCAATATGCCCTGAATGGCCGCGCACCCAAACCCATTTGATCTGGTGGGGCTTCATGGCGGCATCGAGCCGTTGCCAGAGATCAACATTTTTAACTGGCTTCTTGTCGGCTGTTTTCCAGCCACGTTTAATCCAGTTGGGCATCCATTCTTCAGCACCCTGCATCACATACTTACTATCGGTATGCAAAATAACGTGTGTTGGCTTTGTAAGACTCTCGAGCGCAGCGATGGCTGCCATTAATTCCATACGATTATTAGTTGTATCAGGAGCGCCACCTGATAACTCTTTTTCAACATCGCCGTAACGTAAAAGAGCACCCCAACCTCCGGGTCCAGGATTGCCGCTGCAGGCACCGTCTGTAAAGATTTCGACGGCTTTACTCATGCTGCCAACCCATAAGCTGAAACATTGCTGACTAATTGATGAAATTGAAGACGCGTTAGATATTCTAGCGGGTCTTTTGGTTTGACCAACGCATCGGGCACTTGATTGAGCCAATCATGAAGGCGTGTTAGTAAAAAGCGCAGAGCAGCGCCGCGTGATAAAAGAGGCAACATGTCTTTCTCTGCAGCCGATAAAGGTCTGATCTCTTCATACCCTTTGATCAGTGCCCGTGCTTTAGTGATGTTAAATGCCGAATGATTTTCAAAGCACCAAGCGTTGATACAAATGCCGAGGTCATAAGCCAGCACATCATTGCAGGCAAAATAGAAATCAATTAACCCACAAAGTTTGGGACCTTTAAAGAAAACATTATCTGGGAAGAGATCAGCGTGAATAACGCCTTGTGGTAAATGGGTGGGCCAGCGATTACGCAAGTAATCCAATTCTTGTTGTAAGATTTGACCAAGCCCTACAAAAATCTCATCTGTGCGATCTTTTGAAAAATTCAATAAATTTTCCCAGCCCTTGACGCTGAGATTGTTGTCGCGTTGCAACTTAAAATCAGCCCCGGCTTGATGCATCTTCGCTAAGCTGCGGCCTACCTCAGCGCAATCTTCGGTTGAGATGCGGTTGCTGATATGGCCTTCAAGAAAGGTGATGATGATGCTGGGGCGGTCAGCAATATGACGTAAAACCTTCCCATCAAGACCGCGAATGGGCAAAGGACATGGCAAGCCTTTTTGTGCCAGATGCTCCATAAGTCCAATGAAGAACGGTAAATCCTCTGTCTGGACACGCTTTTCATAGAGCGTCAGGACATAACGACCTTTATTGGTATTCAGAAAGTAATTGGTGTTTTCTACACCCTGTTGGATGCCCGTGAGGGATTCCAGTGTGCCCAAATCATAAGCTTGCAGAAACTCTTCGGCATCGCTCGAGGTAACTTTGGTGTAGACAGCCATACAAACTATCTAGCATCTTCGTCCCGCCATGCAAATTCTGTTCATTACATCTAATCGCGTCGGTGATGCGGTACTCTCGACCGGGCTCTTAGCATGGATGGTAGAAAGCTATCCAAATGCAGCTTTTACTATTGCTTGTGGCCCTTATGCGGCCGATCTCTTTCGAACGACGCCGCGATTAGAGCGCCTTATTATCCTCAAAAAGAGGAAATGGAATCTCCATTGGCTTAGGCTTTGGCAGCAATGTGCCAGCACGGAGTGGGATTTAATCGTCGATTTACGCGATAGTCTGATTTCACGCCTCTTACGCGCTCAAAAGCGTGCCTACCGGGTCAAAGCGAATGGATTGCAACATAAAGTCATAACCAATGGCCTTGTGCTTGATTTAACACCACCACCCGCACCAACGATATGGATTGATGAAAACGCACGGATTAAAGCTACAGAGCTTTTACCAACAACACGGCCTCTTATTGCGCTTGGCCCTGCAGCCAATTGGCCAGTTAAACAATGGCCCATTGAGCGCTTTATCCAATTGGCACAGAAACTCACAGCTCCTTATGGTGCGCTGCCTGGCGCTCATATCCTTCTTATAGCTGATGAAAAAGAGCGCCAGCAGATTGCACCCCTTTTGCAAGCACTCCCCAATAGTACGGCAATCATCGGCCAAGATCTGGTTACAGTCGCCGCATGCTTAAAAGAAGCGCGTCTCTTCATTGGCAATGATTCAGGGCTTATGCATTTATCAGCAGCCGTCGGCACGCCAACATTGGGCCTTTTTGGTCCTGGCTATGAAGAGATTTATGCGCCGTGGGGTCCGCGTTGCGCTGTTGTTCGTACGGATAAAGATCGCGAAGCTCTTTTGCGCTGTTTACCTTATCAAGGCGCGAATGCGCCCAATCTGATGGGTAGCCTGAGCGTTGATAAAGCCCTTACTGCAGCAGAAGCTTTACTGAAGCGGAGCTAGTCTCCGGTTATTTCGTGAATGAAGTCACCAAAGGCTTTCGAGATGTCTTGGGTGACCGCACCTGTAAAACCACTGCTATTTAAGCCACGTTCGGGAACTTTAGCTTCAGCTTCAACCATATAATCATGCCACAATTGTGCCGGTAGGCTACCGCCGACAATTTTCTGCATGGGGTGATTGTCATCATTCCCCAACCAAACACCTGTCGTGTAATTACCTGTAAAGCCCATGAACCAGGCATCACGATAATCTGAGCTTGTTCCTGTTTTACCAGCCACCTCACGGCCGCCCAATGCGGCACGTCTGCCTGTGCCATAGCGGACCACATCTTGCATCATGCTGGTCAAGACTTCGACGGCGCCCTCGCTCACCGTGCGCGGTGGCGTGACATGGGGATGTGTATAAAGAATTTGCCCTTCCCGATTACGCACCTCTTTAATGGCATAAGGCGTGATCGCGCGGCCTCCGGCTGCTAAAGACGCATAAGCAGCTGTTAATTCAAGTGGCGTTACTTCACTTGCCCCAAGCGCTAGAGCTGCTTCACGAGCTAAAGGCGAGCTGATACCCAAATCGCGCGCAGTGCGAATGACGTTATCAACACCGGCTTGCTGAAAAACACGAACAGCGACTGTATTAAGAGATTCTGCCAAGGCTTCACGTGCCGTGACATTGCCACGATATTTGCCATCAAAATTTTCTGGCGACCATCGACCTAATCTAATCGGTGCATCAAGAAGCATATCATCCGGCATTAAACCTTGTTGAATAGCCGCGAGATAAACAATCGGCTTAAAGGCAGAGCCTGGTTGGCGTAGCGCTTGTGTAGCGCGATTAAATTGGCTGGTCTTATAGTCTCTTCCACCCACCATCGCGCGCACAGCACCATCCTGTGAGAGCGTAACGAGAGCAGCTTGAGATACGTCTTGTTCTTGTTTAGCCAAAATTGCATCAACTTGACGATCAGCGGCACGCTGCAAGCCCATATCAAGGGTCGTATAAACTGTGATGTCTTGTGCATTATCTTCGATCAATGGTCCGATTTGATCTTGCACCCAATCGGCAAAATAACGACCATCGCCTGAAGCAACGGGTTTCTTTTTCGGCGCTGGTACACTGTTAATAGCAGCACGCTTTTGCTTTTCGGTTATGTAACCTTCATCCACCATCGCCTCTAGGACAAGTTTGGCGCGTGCCATAGCCTGTACGGGATCATTGTTAGGCGAATAGCGCGAGGGTGCGCGCAAAATACCTGCAAGTATTGCCGCCTCACGCAAATCGATATCTTGGGTTGGTTGACCAAAATAAATGCGTGATGCCGCATCAACACCATAGGTGCCAGCACCCAAATATACGCGATTGAGATAGGCCGTTAGAATTTGGTCTTTGGTGTAGTTTTTCTCGAGCCAGAGCGCCAAAAGCATTTCTTGAACTTTGCGCTTGAGCGTTCGATCGGGTGATAAGAAAAGATTTTTTGCTAATTGCTGCGTTAAAGTTGAACCACCTTGAACGACATGCCCTGCCGTAATATTGCGCACGAGAGCTCGCGCCATACCCAGAAGATCAATGCCAAAATGCGAGTAGAAGCGGCGATCTTCGATCGAAATGATGGCTTCAGGTAAATAATGAGGAACGTTATCAAGCGTTACATGATCACCATACAAATCACCGTAACGCGTGAAAACTGTACCATCATCAGCTAGCAAAGTGATTGATGGACGGCGCTCTTGGCTAATCTGATGAATGTCAGGCAGATCGAGAGCACAATAGACAACGAAGGCTGCGGTAAAAATACCGCCCCAGATCATACAGAGAATAATGCCTTTGATGAGCGTTTTGGAAAAACCACCATCGCTTGCTTTAGCTTTGTGGTGCGGTCCTAAGACGCGACGTTTTTTCGGCATAAATCCCCGAGTTCTACTGAGCCATGATGGGGGTAAGATTACCAGAAATTATGGAAATAAAAGGGCAAAAAAAGGAGCCCGGTTCCACCCTGTGATGGGGAAGCCCGGGCTCCGGAGAGTTCTTTCTAAAGCTTAGTTGTTCTTAATGTTGATCTTCTTAGCCGCCGTTTGCTCTGGCGCCAATTTAGGAAGCGTGACATTCAGAACACCCTTTTCAAATTTGGCATCGATCGCATTGGCATCCACATTGGTTGGCAATGTGATTTGCCGTGCGAAGCTGCCGTGACGGCGTTCGGTAATATGCCAGGTATCTTTCTCTTCGCTGCGCTCGATTTTCTTTTCGCCGCGAATTGTAAGAAGACCATCATCAAAAGTGACCTCGACTTCCTTATCGCTGAGCCCTGGAAGTTCAGCCGTGACATGAAAAGCTTTTTCATCTTCCTTCACATCTAAACGAACTGACATCGCAGCTGCCTCAGTTGTAAGGCCACCCAAAGCTTCATCTAATGTGCTTTGCAGGGCGCGCTGCACACTCGTGAATGGATAATCACCGAAGCGCGTAAAGCCGTATCGCGCAGGCGTAACAAGAGAACGTAAAACCATAATAACCTCCATCAATCTGTGATGAGCATTGTGCTCTTTCAAGAAATATGGGGCCGGTTTTGGACGTTTGTAGGGGATAAAAAATATAGTTGGAAGGGTCTTGAAACCCAAAAAAACGCGACTAAATAGCCTAGTTTTTAAGAATGGTGCCGCTTAGGTGACTCGAACACCTGACCCTCTCATTACGAATGAGATGCTCTACCAACTGAGCTAAAGCGGCACTGCTAACTGCGATCTCATAATGAATAGGTATCGCAGCGTCAATTAAAAGCTTAATGCGGCGTTTTCACACCCTTACGTGCTGTCGTGCCGCTCTTCACACCATACAATTCCAAACGGTCACCAATAACATCATAACCAAGCTCTGCGGCAATCTTACGTTTGAGCGTCTCCAGCTCATCATTTTTGAACTCAATCACATCACCACTATTCACATCGATCAAATGGTGATGATGTTCATCACGGTTTTCTTCGTAGCGCGCGCGGCCATCACCAAAATCAAGGCGTTCAATGACATTAGCGTCCTCAAAAAGACGCATCGTTCTATAGACGGTCGCGACACTGATTTTGGGATCAATCGCCACGGCACGACGATAGATATTTTCAACATCAGGGTGATCTTGGGCTTCAGACAAGACCCGGCTGATGACACGGCGTTGTTCGGTCATTTTAAGGCCGCGTTCGGCGCAGAGTTTTTCAATACGTGATACCATGGGCATAGGATATGCCCCAAAAATGGGTATGTGTCACCTCCCTGCTGCAGGGGATGGGCGGGCGGCTAAAGCCCCTTGCCATAAGGGCTTTCGTTGCCTATGAAGGGCCTTCGCGCCTTTATTCCGGAGTCCCTGGGTTATGCCTTACGTCGTTACCGAAGCCTGTATTCGCTGCAAATATATGGATTGCGTGGAAGTATGCCCTGTTGATTGCTTTTACGAAGGCGACAACATGCTGGTGATCAGCCCTGACGAATGTATCGATTGCGGCGTATGTGAGCCTGAATGCCCAGCCGAAGCCATTATCTCTGACACCGATGGCGAAGCCGAAAAATGGCTTGAGCTCAACCGCGAATATTCCAGCAAATGGCCCAACATCACGCGCAAAAAAGATGCGCCTGCCGATGCCGATGAATGGAAGGGCAAGCCCAATAAATTCACAGAACATTTCAGCGACAAGCCCGGTCAGTAAAATTTAATATTGTTAAAGACGCCGTTATTTTTTGGTTTTTATTTTTGAGGAGGTTTTATGAGTGATAGTATTACCGATACTACTGAGACCACACTAGCTCCCTCGTCTACCTTACCGCCGCGGTTAAAAAAAGGTCGGATTATTCATTCGTTTTGGTATGGGCCTAGCGAATGCATCGATACCGTCATTATGTCGGGTAAACTTCCCCACGAACGCTATGACTATTTGATTAGGCCTTTCTTTGCCGACGCCAACAGCCCCCTTATTCGCCAACCAAGGCGTTTTTTATCAACGCCTCTGGATGTTACAGTTCTAGAAAGCGCTCTTGCAGCATTACAATTACCCGTTGATAAAAAAATCAACACCTCTAAACAAGATGTACGGACAACGCACGACTCAGCTGAATTTCTTGCTGCTGCTAAGCTGATTAAGGCCCTGTATCTCGATAAACATTATGAAGATAAGAAACTGGATTTTGACAAATTGTTCAGTCTGGTTACAAAAACAATAGCTCACCGCGCCATTGCAACACGTAAAGCTACTGATTTAAATCGTGGCCAACCGCAGGATTATTTAAAGCGCGCTGAGTTTGTTGTTAAAAAAATTATAGATGGTCATACCGAAGGCGTAACCATCCAACATTTTTATGAACTGCGTGGCGCCTTGCCTCCTATTAAGACAACAGCCTCTGCAAGTGTCGCAACAGCAGGCGCCGCTTCAGGAAATGGTGCCTCTGCACCGTCACTGTCTGCTGGCATGAATGCTCCTCATGAGATGAAGGAAACTTTAGCAACTCCCGCTGTTCCTTCTGCTACTAACGGCGTAGTCGTTGACGGCTTTACTCAAACAGGTGCTGAGGTTTCAAAACCATCCTCCTGGTGGCAACCTCGTGGGCCAAGGCAAACACCAAAAGAGCGTCCTCCTCTGCCACCTGCTTTTCGTGATGATGGGTTACCTTGGTATGGCCAATTTCCTGGTGAGGCTCATCGCCGTTTGGCCCCACAAAGGCTCGAAACCTGATAGCAATGACATTCAGAAAAAAAACTCAGGGTTGTTGTTTTTTGAAACTATAGTTAAAAATAGACTCGCTTTCGAATCGAATAAGTCTTTGGATTTACTACGAAACTAAAATTATTGGCCGAAAGCTTTGTAATAATCCCTAATAAATGGTATACAATTACCCATGTCAGGCAGTTGCCCTGGCGAATACGGCGGGGCTCACTCCCTATCGTTTTCTAACGCTACCAATGACTTGCAAGAGTCTGCACTTAGCAGACCCCTATAAGTTTTTGGAAAAGATGAAAGCGTAAGAGATCGAGTGAAGATGATGAGCCAAGTGATTTAAGAGTCTGACTCTTTCTGCACTGCCCCGGGTTTGTCACGATTAGCTGTTACAGATGACGTCCCGAAGTTCTTACTGAGAGGAAGTAAACATCATGGCTGAGAAGTTGGAATTTAAGAAGGGTGATTTTGTTGTGTACCCAGCCCACGGCGTAGGCCGCGTGGAAGGCATTGATACATTCTCAGTCTCAGGACAGGACGTAACCCTCTACTCCATTTCCTTTGAGCAAGACCGCATGCGTCTCAAGGTTCCTGTTTCCAAAGCTAAGACCTCAGGTCTGCGCCGTCTTTCATCGCGCGACCGTATCAAGGAAGCTTTGAGCACACTTCAAGGCCGCTCAAAAGTTCGTCGCGTTATGTGGAGCCGTCGTGCTCAAGAATATGAATCAAAGATCAATTCAGGTGACCCTGTTTCAATCGCTGAAGTTGTACGCGATCTGCATCGTGGTAGCGATCAGCCAGAACAGTCCTATAGCGAACGCCAGATTTATCAGGCTGCGCTAGAACGTTTGGCTCGTGAATTGGCTGCTGTTGAAAAGATCGATCAGCAAAAAGCTACAATGAAGCTGGAAAATGTTTTGACGAAGGACCGCGAAAAGAAAGCGGCCTAATTAGGTAAGGATTTATCGCTGTTGATGACTTTAAGGGGCGGGATGAAAATTCCGCCCTCTTTTTTTAAGGAGATATAATATGTCGTTTGAACCTGATAGTCGCGATGATGGTCTTGAGCCCGTATTCGCTCCGCGTAAAAAGCCTTCCGTTGCACAAGGCGTAGAAGGCTTTATGCAGACTGCCCAGCAGCTCTTTGCGGGAGATAGGGCTCTTTATGCCGCACTCCCTTGCAATAGAGTAACGGGACCGAAAACCGATTTACGACCCTAGATTCTTACGAATCTCATCGACGCGGCGCCTATAAAGCGCTTCTTGGCCGCGATCGCCTATAGCT
>JBASWO010000187.1:0-3837 GCA_049276515.1 Alphaproteobacteria bacterium | reverse complement strand
CTATAACAGAAGATGTAGCGGGTACGGCTGGAGGGGTAATAATTGTTGGCGACGCTGTTGCTGTTGGTGCCGCGGGTGTTGCGGGCGGCGCCGTTGGCTCTGCTGAAGAAAGAGAGGGCGCTGGAGCTGGCGTCGGCGCCGCTAGCTGAGGTAGGTCGATAACAGGTGGAGCTGATACGCTGGAAGGTGCTGAATTGGGGGTTGCACTGGCAACTGGCGCTGATGCTCCTCCTGGCGGAAGAAAGCTAGCGTCACGGTCTTCTGCGTAACTCGGTGCAGAAAAAACAAATAGAGCACTACAAAGTAGAAAGAACTTAGCGCGGGATTTGGTCATCGGGGATAGCCTTCTGCACCGTCTGCACAGGTGGCATCATAGGCGAGCTTGCTATCCAGACCAAGCCCCCTCCAACGACAGCCAATAAAATAACAACGATAATTGAAATAACCCGTCCCGTATCCATCAAAGAGCCTCTTTCCTTGCTTATAAGCCTATGCACGTGAGATAATAACTTCATAGATTGATTTGTGATTATGGCATGAACACGCCCCTCTCTTCCAGTTTTGTTCCAGACCGTACCATCGTCCTTATTGGTATGATGGGTGCTGGGAAAAGCAGTGTCGGCCGTAAATTGGCCTCACGCCTTTCTGTGCCTTTTATTGATTCTGACGACGAAATTGAGGCTGCCGCCGGCATGTCCATTAATCGTTTTTTCGAAGAATATGGCGAAGATGAGTTTCGCAAAGGTGAGCGTCGTGTCATTTCGCGCTTGCTGGAAGGACCGAAACGCGTCCTCGCCACTGGCGGCGGTGCTTTTACGGATCAAGAGACCCGAGCGCTGATCAAATCTAAAGCGATATCCATTTGGCTTAAGGCAGATATCAATATCTTACTAACCCGTGCTACACGACGTGATGACCGTCCTCTCCTACGTGGCGGCGATCCTCGCGAAATAATGTTGCGACTCCTCGATGAACGCGCACCGCTTTATGCTGAAGCCGACATAACGGTTGAAAGTGTTGATGGCCCCATGTCGGAAACAGTCGACCGCGTCATCAAAGCGCTCAGCTCTTTTACAAATGCGCCAAAAATGACATGATGGTCAGGCCATGAAATCATCACACATATCTCCCTCAGCCTCATCAAGCCCCATTGCCCAAGGCAAGGTCCTATCGATCGACTTGTCGGCCAGCAAAGGTGCGCCTTCTTATGATATCGTCATTGGTGATAGTATTTTGGCAGAAGCTGGCAGTCTTATAAATGTGCGGCTAGGTAAACGCACATGCATCGTCATCACAGATAGTAATGTAGCGCCCCTTTATCTGGCGCGGCTTGAAGCTGTTTTGGGATCAGCGGGTCATATTGTCTTGCCTTCTTTGACGATCCCTGCCGGAGAAAAAAGCAAAGACTTCGCTCATTTGCAGAAGGTTTTGCAGCATACCCTCACCTGCCGGCCTGACCGTAAAACGCTGATTATTGCTTTAGGTGGTGGCGTGATTGGCGATCTAGCTGGCGTTGCTGCCTCTTTAGCTTTGCGCGGCTTGGATATTGTACAGATTCCAACCACTCTCCTTGCACAGGTTGATAGCTCCGTTGGTGGCAAAACAGGCATTGATACGGATTACGGCAAGAACACAGTGGGTGCTTTTTATCAACCTCGCCTCGTCTTAATCGATGTAGCTCTTTTGGATTCTCTGCCCAAACGTGAAGCGCTCGCTGGCTATGCCGAAGTTGTTAAATACGGTCTCATAAAAGACCCTGATTTTTTCAAATGGTGCCAGACACATGGTGCAAAATTATTGGCAGGCGACCGCCAAGCACAAATCCAAGCCGTCAGCATTAGCTGCCAACATAAGGCCAAGATAGTGGCAGCCGATGAACGTGAGACGGGCGAGCGCGCACTCCTTAATTTTGGTCATACTTTTGGCCATGCGCTCGAGACCATAACTGATTATAGCCTTTTACTGCATGGTGAAGCTGTTGCTATTGGCATGATCATGGCTTTCAAATTATCAGCTCAATTAGGCCTGTGCTCACATGCCGAAGCCTATGATGTGCGTGATCATCTCGCCAATCTCGGCCTTCCCGTTACGCCCCCTAAAGGCAATTATTATAATATCGACCGTCTTATGGAATTAATGGCGCAAGACAAAAAAGCTGAGAATAAAAAACTCACTCTTATTTTGGCCAAGGGTGTAGGCCAAGCTTTTATCAGCCGTGACGTCGATGCCAACGCAGTACGTGACGTATGGAAAGAGTTCACGCCTAAAACTTAAATATATTCAGTTTTTGACGATCAAAATGTTCGACGCCTTCAAGGCGTTTCAGTTTTTTAACGACCACTGTCGTCAATGGCAGCACGGCCATTTCATAAAGTGACTTGAAAATCCAAGTACTCAATATGATCGATATGACAACGTTATTAGGCAGAATACCGTAAAAAGCCACGCTTACAAAAATAACGCTGTCGACCAGTTGAGCGCCGATAGTCGAAGCCGCTGCTCGCAACGGGAAGTTTTTGGCTCTCGAACGAAGCTTCATTTTCGACATGATAAAAGAATTGGTGAATTCACAAAATACATAGGCGATGTAGGAAGCTGCGATCATACGCGGCAAACTTCCATTAATAGCCGCGAAAGCCTCCTGCATTGGATAGTCAGGCGCAGGTGGAAGAAGAATAGCAATCTGAACAAAAGCGACAAATAAAAGACCGCACGCAAGTCCCGTCCAAATCAGGCGCCGTGTACGATTAAAGCCGTAGATTTCAGTTAAAACATCGCCAAAGATCGATGTCAGAGGATAAACCAACGTCGCGGCTGAAAAAGTTAGGGAACCTAAAACCCATAATTTACTGCCGGTAACCCATGTGGCAATAAGTGAACACACATAAAAGCAGCCTATAATATCGATATATTTAGGATGCCATTGATTGTCTGAACTGGTTTCTTTGAGCTTTAGATCACGTTCAAACATTCAACACCCCATCGACACCTATGGTCGTCAGGGTTACAGAAAAAACTTAAGCGATCAAGCCCGGCCTTATCGGTACTCGCCATTAGGAAGACGGTTTGCACCCATCATATAGGGTGATGTAGCGGCTCGCGGTGCAGCTTGTTGGGTTTGCGGCGGCATTGATTTTGGTGCACCCAAAGACTGGCCATAGCCATGCCCCGCTTTGATATGCCCCTCATCCGTTGCAGCAGCTCTGAAATAGGCCATGACAAAAACACGTATCGCTGCCGTGAGAGAGGTATTTTCTGCTTTCCGCGTAGAGACAGCCGTGCAGAGCTCATGAAGCGATGCATGTTCACGGCGGCAAATTTCCGAGAGTCCACTCCACATATCAGGCTCGAGGCGAACACTTGTTCTATGGCCCGAGACGGTCACATTACGACTGATCAGGGTGCTCCGGGATACTTTGGCTGTTTTTGCTAATGGCGTTGCAGTAGCTGAAATAAGCTCATGTTCCATAATATGGCTCCGTATTAAATTGAGCGGTCAGTTATAAATGCACCCTATGGTTGTATATAATGATCTACACGCATAAGTATATCAATATAAAAATGGGTAACATAATTTCTTTTATATTTCAATTGTTTGAAATTGCAGTTATAAAAAATAAATAAGATTCTACTTAAAGTTTATCTACTTAAGGTTGTATTCTGAGGGGGTGAGGGCTGTAATATTAAGGGCATGGACGCGTTCTTTGAGCTCATCCCCTACGGCCCCATAGACAAGCCGATGCCGCGCTACAGAGGGCTTTCCCTCAAACGCCTCACTGACAATCGTAACAATAAAATGCGTCTCCCCTCTGGGATCATGCCCTGAATGTCCAGCAT
>JBASWO010000186.1:0-9893 GCA_049276515.1 Alphaproteobacteria bacterium | reverse complement strand
GATTGTTATAAACGGCTGAAGCCGCTACCCAGATCGCGCCTAAGATCAAGCCGATAATACCGAGCACGATCGCGATTTCGGTTAGTGTAAAGCCGCGCTTGGCTTTGAAAGATTGTGTTGGTTTTAGCTTCATAGGTTCCTCGCTTTAGTCTTGAGTTCTTACCAAAATAAAAAGCGGGAAGCTTGTGGCTCCCCGCTTTAATCTTCTAACTAAACAAATCTCAGCCCTTCAAACGGAACTGGAAGGCGAGGTTGTTGTTGGCGGTAGCACAAGTTGTACGTGCTGTTGACGCCGTGATTGGGAAGTTAGGCATTGATGTCGCACCTGGTGTTGTACCACCGGCTGCAACAGCAAAGGCAGCTGCGGCACCCGCACCGACACCATAGAGCGACGAGTCACGGCCGCTGCCAGTGTTGCTGGTGATCATTGTGATACAAGCTGATTGTGGAACACGATCAAACAAGATCATGAACGAATCGTTCGCTGCTGTTGATTGTGCTGACAAGATGTTCGCTGAACCGCCCCATGGGTTGGTTACAGTGTATGGACCAGCACCAGCAACCATGTCCGTTGGGAATACACCCGCTTGAACATAAGTTGTCTGCGGACCAGCTGCTACAGCTGTGAAGGGGATGGTTGTCATGTTAGCGCCCGCATCAACTGTTGCTGCGGTTGCATACATGGAACGTACAGCTTGCGCAACTTGGAGTAATTCCGTTGTCGCACGTGATGTACGCAGATTGTTATAAACGGCTGAAGCCGCTACCCAGATCGCGCCTAAGATCAAGCCGATAATACCGAGCACGATCGCGATTTCGGTTAGTGTAAAGCCGCGCTTTGATTTTTTATGCGTATGTGTGGACGTGTCCATGGTCATTCCTTGTTCTCCCTAAGTGATGTACCTGTCTGATGGTGCCCGACTTTACTTACAAACCCTTAAAATGGCGTAAAGACGGGGGGTGGGGTCGCGAATCAGGCTAATCGAAATCTTGCATTTTAACAAGCCAGGTTTTGGTTAACTGATTCTAACTAATTCGTAGGCGGAATGATGCGATAGACAAAATCGAGCGCTGGCGTCGTGGTGACAGCAGCACAATTGGTTCTAACCAAGGATACAGCGGGGGGTAGCCTGCCACCGGCTGCCACCATACTAACCCCATTAATAACAACATCCACGAGGCCTGGCTGTGCTGCTGTACCGGAGTTTTTGGTCACGGCGTTTATACAGGCTTCGCTTGGTATATCCCTAAGATGGATCGAAAAAAGAGGGGATGGCCCCGCACCACAAACCACCCCGGCCACCGTCCAGGGGCAAATTGTGAAGGAGCCTTCCGGAGTTGCCAGAGCCGTTGTCGCCCAGGGATGATCAAAACATTGAGCGCCGCCGTTTGTGCAGCCTGCTGTACGACGCATGTCGCCTGGAAAAACACCAGCATTGCCCAAACTCGTGCTCAGAGCTGGAAAAGAACCACTGATGCCCGCTTGTCCTGCATAGTAAGAGCGAACATTTTTAACGATCGTAAAAATTTCCTCATAGAGTTTTTCTTGCCGCGTTTTTTCCCACACAGCAGACACCGTCGCCCACAATCCACCCAAAACGAGGCCGATGACACCCAAGACAATGGCAAGCTCAATAAGGGTAAAACCCCGTGATGTTTTGAAATTGAAAAATTGTTTGAACATGAGCATCACCTAGTTACGCAGCTTGAAATTGATATCGACTTCATTGTTATTGCCGGCCGCATTGCACCAAGTCCGGGCCTGGGTTGGCGTAATCATAGATGTCATTGTCGTAGTACTGGTACCACCAGCCATATTTTGCGTCCCAATTTTTATAATACCAAGCTCAGCATTGTTGATCGGGATGCTGCTTAAAAGTTTGATACAGGGTCCGCGCGTTAATCCTGTAAAACTAACGCGAAATGCGTTTCTAAGTCCGCCTGCGCCCGTTTCAACCTGCACATTGAAAGATCCGTTTACAGGCGCTGTACCGCTCGTAAAATTATTATTGAAAACACTATCGATAGGACCGCCGCCAGCACCCGCTGCGGGATTACGGCGCATTTCCAAAGGGAAAATGTTCCGTTGATCTAAGCGTTGTGTCAGATAAAAACCAACTGCATCCGGCCACTGCGTAAGACTTATAAAATTTTCTCGTATATTGAGTACAACAGTCGCCATTTGCTGGTTGGCGCGATAAGCGCGGTAACTATCCCAAACAGCACCAGCGCCCATCCAGACACCGGCGATAAGTATGCCCGCAACAAACAGAATAATGGCGAACTCAGTTAAAGTGAAACCACGTTGCTTGAGTGAGATATGGCGCATCATGATCTATTATCCCTCAGCAAATAAACCCAGATCACATCATTATCCGTAAGGCTACATTCATTTTGGGCAACAGAAGGAGGAACGGGTAGAGGCGTTCCAGGTGTGTCGCGATCACCCACTAATGTACCATTAATGATAATGCGCTGCAGGGTGCTATCTGAGCGCGATGTTTCTGTAGCTAGGTTGATGCAAGCACTGCTGGGTAGATCTAAAAATGATACCTGAAAGCAAGCGCTGATTGTGGCACCAGCGACAACGCCAGCACAGTTATCTGCCGCAATTTGCACTGTACCAAAGCCATTACCTTGAACAGTGCGGTTCCATATATGGAAAAGCATACCATTGGGATTGCTGGCATTAGCTCGCAACTCAGCAGGAAAGATACGCATTTTATCAAGCGCTGGCGTGAGTGTTGCCGCAATACCGGCAACACCACCCTGCTCCGCATAAGCGGCACGCATATTTTGGCTAATGATGGCTAATTGTCGCTCAGCATTACGCAAAGCATTTTGTGCCAATACTTTTGATCCTGCCGCCCATATAGCACCCGCTATAAGACCAATAATGCCTATAACAATGGCTATTTCCATCATTGTAAAACCGCTTTTTAAATCTGTATGAGAAGCGCGGTGTTTCATGGGACGCCTATTTAACAAGATTGTAATACCAATCCACAGTTGCGGTGGAAGTGCCATCGCAAGCTGTAGCGGCAGCTGTTGGTGAAACAGGAAGTTGTACACCGGTGAACGTAGTTATGACGGGCCCCACACCTGAGGTTATCGTAACGGTAAGAGACGTTAAACCGCTATCACCCGGCAAAGAATTTTTAGCCACCATTTCCGTGCATACTTCTGTCGACAAATTCGAATAGCTCACAGCAAAGCGCACAGGATTTCCGACTGAACCCGCAAGGGATGTTTGGATTGTATTGGCAGCTGAAGCTAGGTTCCATGGGTTATTGACGACAGTACCAATCACGAGTTCACGCGGAAAAATGCCGGCATTTCTATGGAGTGGTGTGTAGTAAGTAAAATCACCAGCACTCGCTGTTGAATTGAGGGCACGCGAAGCATTGAGGGCAGCAAATGTGGTGACACGCCCACTATAATAGCTGCGCATGTTAAACATGATTTGATTGAGTTCATCACTCGCTTGATTGACGAGCACGCGTGAGTTGGCTGTGGATGCTGCATAAAAAATGCCGCCGATAACAATCCCCAGAATGCTCAAAACAAGAGCGATCTCAGTAAGCGTAAATCCTCGCTTCCGCTTTATCGCCGCAGTCATCTTGAACCCCATATTTTTTACGCGTCCGGGAGTATACCTGAATATGGTTAAAAACCTTGCATATAAGATGATTAAAAGCTTTGCATGCTGGAACCACCTGATTTTGATAGCTCTCCGACCACGCCGAAGATCGACATCATAACCCAGGCAATAACACCACCTACCACAGCAAGACCTACGTTACGGGCAATAAGCGACTGGGCCTTAAGGACCATAATCTGCTCATTAATCCACTCTTCAGTGACCTGCTCAATAACAGAACCAACGTCAGCGCGTTCAGAAAGAATTTCGAGGTCAACCGCGACGATGGGATCAGGAAAATTATATCGTCCGATACGCAAAGCTTCTCCAAGATTGCGACCGCGTAAAACTTCTTGGCGCGCCGCATTGATACGTTCACGCATCCAAGGATTGCCCTGCTCTTCTAAAATTTCTAGCGCGCGCTTCAGAGGGACTTGAGCACCAAGGAGAGAAGAAAGACCCAATAAGAAACCACTACCCTGTAAAATACGGTACCAAGACCAAGGCGCATACATATCGAATTTCGCGCGTATGGGGCCCGTCCATCTTGGCAAGGTGAAAGCAACGAGTAAGCAGAGAGATATGAGGCCTACAACAACCGTTAAGCCCCAATCATTGATAAAATCTGAAAGCGTAGCGACACTACCCATCGCGGCCATAACATTCTTTGGCGCATTGGCGCGCATATTTTGAATCAAATTGACGCCAAAGGTCCATAAAACGAAGCTGACCAAGACCACCATGAAAATGGGGTAGCCAACAGCGTAAACCACGGCTTCTTTCATCTGTTTGGCTTTTTCACCAACCGATTGAATGGAGCGCAGCGATTTAGCCATGGTGCCGGATTCTTCACCTGCGCGTATCATGTAAAGCTCGCCGGTTGGAATCCATCCTTCCATGGCTTCTGAAAGTGTAATACCAGCGCGATCTTTCAAAAACCATTCGCGCAAAGCAACCGCCGCCGGCCGGCGCGGATGTTTACCCATTTCAGATGCGTTTAAATAGAGCCTGTCCAAACTACGCGACAAAGCTTCGTTCATACGCAACATACCTTCGAGCTTACGGTAAATGCGATAACGATGCTTACGACTTGAGCGGAATTGAAAACGTGTAATCCAACGTTCAAAATCATCAAAATTAAAGTCGCTCACGGCATAGCTCCTAAACGTTGTTCGAGCTCTAGCAACTCACGTTCGCGTGAGAACGGCCCTAATTCAAACTCAGCATCATCAGGCGAGACTTCACCACGACGTACTTTTTCAAGACCATGCCAGAGCATAGTAATACCGTTAAGTCCGAGTGGAGAGAGCCAATAATCTTCTGCTTCTTGCATACGATTATCCTGCAAAAGCTCCATGAGCTTAGCATCGGTTTCAATCACTTCGGCGCAAATCGTACGACCCGTACGACCCTTATAACATTTAGGGCAACCATCCGGATTGGCTACATAAACATTACGCAAATCAGGCTCTGAGAGGCGCTCCATATAAGGCTTGCCGCCGCCGGATTTGCTACGTCTTGCATCCATAATAGCGAGGCCTGCGCGCACGCGGCGCGCTAGATCTTTATAAGCTGGTCCCAATTCGCCTGGAGCATTAGCCATAGGAATACGACATTCCATGCACATACCACGCAACAAACGTTGGCAGATCATGCCGCGAACAAGATGATGGTCATAGACCATGTAATGTTCCATGCCGATATCGCGAAGACGCTTAGGAGTCGCTAGCGCCGAATAAACGTGACCCGTTGTATAAACCTGACGACCTGTGAGCGCGAGACGGAAAGCAAATTTTGCGGTCTGCATATCACGAATTTCACCTAACATAACAATGTCAGGATCAAGACGCAGAGCGCAACGCATGATTTCAACGAAGGTTTTTTCACGCTGCTCATCTTTGACAGATGCCGAAACACCGATTTGGCGTGCACCAATGACACCACCTTCAGGCGGATCTTCAATCATCAAACAGTTGAGCTGCATATTGGTTTCTGACATACGACGGTTAAGCGCCACACGCAGGGTCGTTGTTTTACCTTGGTTCACGGGACCCGAGAAAATACGCAGGCCACCAGGGACTGCACGTAAACTTTGAATGACTTTGAGCTGCTCTTGTGAAAAACCGAGTGAATCCACATCGGCCATAACAAAGTTTTCACCGAACAAATGTGCTGAGTCATACTGTAAGCGCATATCAAGATAGCGCCCGTCATTCGCAAGTGGCACCCACTGACAGCGCACGCTGATCACGCCTTTTGGTAAGGCAATCGTTTCCCGGCCCTTAGCATCCGATGTTAACATCGCCGCTTGAGGTTCTTGCCAGTTAGCTGTTGATCCTGATTGGCCGATGGAGTGCGAATAAATGGAGGAGAGAACCTGCTCACCTTCACGTTGCGTCCAGGTTTCCCATACACGCAAAGCACCATCGACACGAAACTCAATACGCGTACGACTGTTGACAGCTTCAATGTGAATATCGTTTGCGCCCGCTTCGACCGCTTTTTCTAGCGTATGAACGATTTTACGGCGTACTGCATTTTCATCAAACTGCGCTGAAACATTTTTACGATCGGCATAAAGATAGGCTTGGCTAATAATGTTGGGCGTTACGTAGCGCGGCTCATCAACACGATAGCCTTGGCGTTTGGCCGTCATTGCAACAGACGTCACCAAAGGTGATCTACGGTGCGAAGCACTCACCAACCATAAGCCTGTATCGAATAAGGCGCAGAGATTGCGAGATTCTTCAGGAATTTTAAGGGGGCCTGTTTCTGCCGTCAGGACTTCACCGGAGAAAGCAAGCGATGCGCCTGACATCGCCAAGCTACGTTCGTCTTCAATTTTAATGCTTTCCGATGGTCTTGGCGCAACTTTGGCGGCTTCAGGTTTTGTACCTTCGTTCTTACGAACTTCGGTTGACGTCATCGAAGGAGCGTTTTGGACAGGCTTTACAGCATTGGGATCAGCAGCACCTACCAGTGGCTTTTTCTCAGCACTGTTAGGAGGAGCCTTGGGCTGGTTTTTCTGCAGCCATTTGCTCAACTTTGAAACAAGGTTTTGCAATTGGAGTACTGCCTTCTTGAAAATTCCTAAACGGAATGGACAGGATTGTTTTAGTGGTTTTGGCTAAATACAGTGTCGACGTTTTTAATGCGTACAAAACGTTTGATATCGTTTTGAGAGAGCGAGATACCGTTAGGTGTAATCGCTAGGACTTTACCAGCACCTGGCACGGCATCGCCGACTTTGACAGGTTTGAACTGGCCATCAACGCCTTTAACGTAAGCTGTGTAACGACCTGCATTTCCCGTAATCCGGCTGATCTCAACAGGGCTCAATGAGGGCATTGTTGGAATCTGATTAAAAACCTGTGATGACTGAGATGGAACTGGTAAAGCCGGTACAGGCAATGAAGGAACGGGTGGTGCTAGAGCACTCGCTGGAATTGAAGAAGCGAGAGAACGACCGCGATCGCCACCTCTAACTTTCTCAAGCTCTGCCAATCTCTTTTCAATTTCGATCAAGGCGTCAATTTTAGCGATCGCTTGGCGCGCTGTATTGAGATCATCCAGCGTTACAGTGTCTGAGCTGCTCAACTGTTTAATGGCATCACGCGCTGTATCAGCAATTTTGTTTTCAGCGTGCTCAAGACCCTTACCAGGTTTCTCAGCCTTAGCGCCAGCAGGTGGTGGCGGTGAGAGTGAAGGTGGAACTTCAGCTGTAACATTTGAAATGACAGGGGCAGCTGCTTGAGCTGGTGTCGTTGCCGCATTGGCTGGCAAAGAAGGGGGCGCATCAGGTGGCGCAGAATCTACAAGGGCGGCAGCAACGTCGTCTGTTTCCGAAGTAGGTACAGTTGCGGCGGCGGCATACACAGCTTGGCTACAAGCCAGAGAACCCATACCAATCAGCACAATCAGTAGTGCAAAGCGGCTCAAGGTAACGTGTTTAGCTTCGGTTCTCATAAATGACTCCTTCGATCATCCAAGAGCCGCTCGAAGAGGCTCCAGAATAGGTGAGAGAGTTTATTATTACACCCGGCAAGGTGCCGAAATATAACGGTAAACTTCCCGGTAATTCTGGCACTGTAACGGTAAAGGAACGCTTAACCCAGGGTGCCGCCGGGGGATTCCAGGGGCCTTGATAGCCTGCTGGCGGGGGTGGCAAAGGATCATCGGGAGACCTAGAAACTGCCCCAGGCCAATCTTGCGCTAGGTAACGGCGCGTTACCTCACTGGAATCGGCTAGGTTTTCATTACCCCGGGGAGATAGGGCCGGGAGCGTAACGGTTTGGCTAGCTGCGGTAGCGGTTTCATTGACCACAGACCCGTGGGGTGGCCGTGACATGGTTTTGTCGCGTGACCAGCTGACATTCACAGTCGCTCCATCACACTTTAAGGCTGTGAGACGCCAACCTGCTACCGATACAGGGATTTGCTTCAACCCTGTTTGGCATGCCTCAATGATCTTCAAAGGACTGGGGCGTTTCTCCCACACACGATCAGGTGGCGGATATTGTGGCTGATTGCTGGCAAACGGATTATTTCTGTTTGCCAATTCTTTGGCGCGGCGAATGGCATCTTCTTGCGCGATACGCGCAGCTTCTTCTTCAGCTTGTTTGGCTTGATAATACCAACCACCACCAAGTGCGAGTAGCAAAAGACCAAGAACAACGGCGCCGGCAATAAGGAATTTTCGTGGTATGGCCACAAGGCGCAATGTGACATCGCGCCTTTCATCCATGAGCAAGCTGACAGGCATCGTATCAGCGCCGGAGATGGCCCAGGATTCTGGCGCATAAATTCTTTGCAGACCACCAAAACCTATTTCTTGGAGAAGACGATCGCGCGCTTCACTCTCATTGGTAAAAAATTGATCGCCATCAGGCACGATAAGATCATCGCGGATAACGATAACGACTGTGCCCTCACGTAAACGAAAAGCGCCGCCCCAAGATCCGGGTTGTTGATTGGCAAGACAGGCTGCAAAAACGGGCATGCCCGCTTTATGACCGGCTGCTAATTGACCAAGACCAAATTGGGGAACACGGCCAGTTTTATCACCGGGGCGAATGGTGTAAAAATCAGCTTGTTGGCCAGGTTGCTTGGCCGCTTCTTTTGCCGTTTGGGCAAGGCGTCCGCCGGGGCTATTTTCCCAGTAGAGGCCGACGGCGTACTGGCGCCGGCCGACCGTTACAACGCCTGAACCCATTAGTCATTCTCCGAATGGGGCTCATTGAGAACTTGAGGAGTAATGGCAATAAACAGCATGGTATGTGAACGGCCGGCCGCAGTGCCCCCGCCAAGGATGTAGTTATAGGGGCTGCCAACACCCTGCGAATTATGCTGCAAATCCTCTTCTTCAGCACCAC
Organism: Alphaproteobacteria bacterium; assembly: GCA_049276515.1. Classification (GTDB taxonomy): domain Bacteria; phylum Pseudomonadota; class Alphaproteobacteria; order UBA9219; family UBA9219; genus JAATFY01. The sequence goes on along the minus strand of JBASWO010000186.1, from coordinate 881 downwards.
CCATGAGAAGGGTTGAGCCGCTCTTTAAGACAGATTGCTGCACAAAAATGCGATTGAGTGTTTGAGGCAACTGGACTGTTGTACTGCCAGCACCACCTGAGCAAGATTCGTCGCTACCGCACACGCTGTTAAAGGAAGCGATGCTTCTAATATCAACAACGCTCAAAGAATATTGCATCAAAATACGGCCATCATCCAACAAACGGGGTGTGAGCTGAACCGAGAAACCCTGACGGATTGTCGCGGGCGTAACTTGCGTTCCAATGTTACTTGTACTGCCTGTCGTTGTATTGGCTGTTGTTGAATTAGCAACATAGGCAACGTCTGTACCAATACGGCGTGAAACCGGACGATTGTTGAGGGTCACCAAAGGAAATTTGGCAACCTTCGTTGTATCGCCGATACCCGAAAGCGCCGTAAAGACGTCTGTGACTTCACCAACAGTCGCTGGATTAAGAATAGCCGTACTCAAGATACCGCCACCTGTAAAACCACTGAAACCACTCACACTCGATGGAGCAGCAGCTGATGAGAAATTAACACCAAAATTTCTCAAACGACGCAAAGCTGTATCAAAGGCAACTTTGAAATCGGTACCGTCCGATAAACCAACGGAATAGATTTCTACATTGATCGCAATCTGACGCGACAAACGTTGATTTTCTTTTTCCATGTACGCCGCAATGGTACGCATGATTTCAGGCGTCGTTGTGACTGTCACTGTGCCAACTGAAGGTGACGTTATAACGGTCCCTGTGCCGCCCAACATAGCACCCAAGATTTGGTTCAGCTCATCCCAAAATTTAAAATCAAGATTGAATGTAGAATTTTGCTTGATGGAGCTTTGGCTTGAACCACCGCCACCACGGCCACTTCCACCG
>JBASWO010000185.1:0-8249 GCA_049276515.1 Alphaproteobacteria bacterium | reverse complement strand
TTTGGTCAGGCTTTTGCCCATTTCATGATTGGTGATTACGACGAAGGCATGAAGCTGATGATGGAAGCTGAGCCCGCTATTGTGGATATTGCTTTGCCGAATTGGGATGGCAAAACGGATCCTAATCTTCATGTGGTCGCTTGCGGTGAATATGGTTTTGGCGACATCATGCAATTCATTCGCTACGTGCGCGCATTACAATCACGCGTTGGTAAAGTCACGCTGAGCATTCCTTATCATTTGTTGCGCCTCATTCATTTTAATTTTCCCGAATTTCCCCTTCATGTTTATCAAGTGCCAGATCATGAAAAAGCATCGCTCCCAAAGAATGCCAGTGAGCAGGTGCCAAGGGATGCGAGGGCAAAATGTTTTTATATGGACCTACCCCATCTTCTCGGCCCCTTTGATGCGTTGAGTGAATGCGTGCCTTATTTAAAGGCTGACCCTAAACTTGTGCCTTTTTGGAAAGAAAAATTAGCTTCTATTCCACACCCACGTATTGGTTTGGCTTGGAGCGGTAATCCTCTCAATCAAAATAATCACAACCGTTCCATTCCGTTTGATGAGCTGAAACCTCTTATCAACCTGGCCGGGCCACATTTGATATCTCTGCAACGTGGAGACGAGCAGAAATTGATTAAAAATACCGGCGTATTTGATGCATCTCCCTATATCAAAGATTTTGCTGATACCGCAGCTGCCCTTGAAGAAATCGACCTCCTTATCACTGTTTGTTCAGCGCCAACCTGCCTTGCAGGGGCTATGGGAAAGCCTACCTGGACTCTTTTAGCCTTTAATCCTGACTGGCGTTGGCTGATTGAGCGTGAAGATAGCATCTGGTTCCCCAAGACGCGGCTTTTCCGTTGCCAAAAGCCAAAAGATTGGGCTGGAACAATCGAAAAAACCTGTGCGGAACTGAAACAATATTTAGAAGGCAATGGGTCCGTTCTATTTCCTCCCAAATTCATGGGCCAAAATAAACGCCAACATCCGAATGCCTTAATTTTATCTAATTTTGAATCGAAAATCATTGAATAGAATTCTGTTTTTTAGAATCGTTCAGTTGATTTAATGGTGACGATATCTTAACAATCCTCCCGTATTTTGTGGGATCCAATAAGTAGTTACGGATGTGCGTATGCGGCGAATCAGCCTTGCTCTTTTTGCTTTGCTCATCATGGTCTCATCCGCACATGCAGAAGAGATTGTGGGTGAATCGGCGCGTGGCGCACTTCTCTTTTCTGCGCGCTGCAGCGTATGTCATGCCAGCAATGTAAATAAAAATGGTCCCTTGATGCACGGTGTACTGGGGCGCAAGGCGGGCTCTGTGTCATACTTCGCTTATTCACCCGCGATGCGCGATAGCAAGTTGGTTTGGAATAAGGAAACCCTTGATGCCTATTTGGCAGATCCTCCCAATGTTTTACCTGGCACAACGATGTATCTTAAAGTTCCTGTTGCCAAAGACCGCGCTGATATTATTGCTTACCTCAAGGGACTTTCTGTCCCCTTGGCTAAACCCCTCGATCATCACCAGTAAAGTGTGAGTGGATTCAAGGGTTTGGAATGGCTTTAAAGCCTTGCTTTTCAATGGCTTCTTAGGTTACAAAACACCCGCTTTCAGAAGTGGTTTCTGAAGGTATTTAAAAAACTCACGCGTATGCGGCTTTCACAGTCAATCCTGTGTTTATGCCATCCGGTGTCACCTTAGGTGACTCTCACATGCGCGGCGGATCAACCGGAAAAGGAAAAGACCATGACGATGCCTGTCGTTACCCTACGGCTATTGTTTGAAGCCGGCGTTCACTTCGGCCATAACACCCGCCGTTGGAACCCAAAAATGCAAAACTATCTCTTTGGCGTGCGCAACAATGTGCACATCATTGATTTGGAGCAAACTGTTCCTCTGATGCAGCGCGCGCTGCAATCCATTCGTGATGTTGCTGCTCAAGGCGGCCGTATTTTGTTCGTTGGCACGAAGCGCCAAGCTCAAGAACGTATTGCTGATGCTGCTAAGCGTTGCGGTCAATATTACGTCAATCATCGTTGGCTCGGCGGTATGTTGACCAACTGGAAAACGATTTCGCAATCCATCAAACGTCTGCGCGAGCTGAACGAAAAGTTGGAAGGCGAAGGTAAGAAATTCACCAAGAAAGAAATGCTACAGATGACGCGTGATCGCGACAAACTGGAGCGTGCTTTAGGTGGCATTAAAGATATGGGCGGTCTGCCAGATATCATTTTTGTTGTTGATACGATCAAAGAAGATATTGCGATCGCAGAAGCAACCAAGCTTGGTATCCCTGTCGTTGCTATCGTAGATAGCAATTCTGATCCAACCAACATCACATACCCAGTTCCTGGTAACGATGACGCATCACGCGCTATTGACCTGTACTGCGAAATGACATCACAAGCCGTTCTTGACGGTCTGCAAGCTGAATTGATGGCTGGCGGTAAAGATGTAGGTGAAGCAGCTGAAGTACCGGAAACGGAAACAAAGGTTGTTGCTGAAGAGCCAAAGGCTGCAGCAAGCGCCTAAAAGTTAGGATGGGACTGACAGATAAGTGTCAGTCCCTCCTGAATACCCAACACATGTAAGACGGAGAAGAACATGGCCGAAATCACAGCCACAATGGTGAAAGATCTGCGCGAAACAACTGGCGCGGGCATGATGGATTGCAAAAAAGCTTTAACGGAAGCCAATGGTGATATGGACGCCGCTGTTGATTGGTTGCGCAAAAAAGGTTTATCAGCCGCTGCCAAGAAATCAGGCCGCGTTGCAGCTGAAGGTCTCGTATCTGTAGCCTCAGCTGGTAATAAGGCTGTTGTTCTTGAAGTGAATGCGGAAACAGATTTCGTTGCACGCAACGATGCTTTCCAAGCCTTTGCTTTGCAGGCCGCTAAGATCGCTCTTGAAACAGGTGCTGATCTTGAAGCGCTCAAGACCAAGCCTTATCCCGGTAGTGCCTCTGTTCAGGACGCATTGACCAATCTTGTTGCCACCATCGGCGAAAACATGAACCTGCGTCGTGTGCAAAATCTGAGCGTTCCGCAAGGTATTGTGGCCTCTTACGTTCACAATGCTTTGTCACCCAATGTTGGTAAAATCGGCGTTCTTGTAGCGCTCGAATCTTCAGCTGATCAATCGAAGCTCCAAGAACTCGGTAAGCAAATTGCTATGCATGTTGCTGCTGCTCGTCCTGAAGCTTTGACAATCAAAGATGTGGATAGCAAAGCCCTTGATCGCGAACGTAATGTTTTAGCGGATCAAGCGCGTGCTTCAGGCAAGGCTGAAGATATCATCGCGAAGATGGTTGAGGGTCGTCTCCGTAAATACTACGAAGAAGTTGTACTTATGGAGCAGGTCTATGTTGTTGACGGTGAGACACGTATTTCGAAAGTGATCGAAAACGCATCGAAAACACTTGGCGCACCTGTGAAGCTGACCGGCTTTGCGCGTTATCAATTGGGTGAAGGTATTGAAAAAGCCCAAGATGATTTCGCAGCTGAAGTTGCGAAGATGGCGAGCTAATTAGCCCAAATTCTTTTGTGCTTTTAAAGCGGCGGATGGATCTTTTGGTCTTTCCGCCGCTAATTTTTTCAGGGCTCCCATCATGGTAGCCGCTTCTTCTGTTACCCTGGTTTTTTGAAAGATAAGCTCTCGGGATATGATTAGGCTTGTGTCACGATCTTGAAGAGCGCCAATAATTTCTTCAGCTTCTGTGCCTGAAAGAAAAGCAAAAGGCACGCCATCATCAATCGTAAATTCAAAAAGATCTATACCGCCAGATCCTTGCTTGTTGAATGCACCTTTATCCATATGACCAGAATATTTAAAATCAGAAATAATAATATCTGGGTTATATCCGTTATATTGGGCAACTGCCTCTTGAAAGCTGGCGGCCTCAATAAAGGTGTCCTGAGGATAGAAGTGACAAAGAAATTCCAAAGTACGAATGCGTAACTCGTTATCATCTTCTACAAATAAAATTGTGGCCATCTTTGCCTCTGAAATTGCGTCTTAATAAGGGGACTTTAATAGCGTACTTGCCCACCCCTTTTAAATACGAATAAAGGGGTATTTAGTTGCAAGAATTTCTTGAAAAGAGCGGCAAAAGCTACTTTGTTGGGCAATCGATAAACCCCTGTTACTTATAGCTTAAATAGCTATAATGCGGCCGAAACTGAGGCGGACAAAAGTACATGGCAAATAATCTGGCGGAGAAACAGAAAATGGCACCAGCGGCATCACCATCCGTGCGTTACAAACGCGTTCTTCTAAAATTATCTGGTGAAGCGCTCATGGGCGATGGCGATTACGGTCTTGATCCAGAGACTGTTAAGCGCGTTGCAGAAGAAATTAAATCCGTTGTTGAAAAAGGTGTGCAGGTTTGTGCCGTCATCGGTGGTGGTAACATTTTCCGCGGTGTTTCGGGTGCGGCTCAAGGTATGGACCGTGCGACCGCCGATTATATGGGTATGTTAGCAACCGTCATCAATGCACTCGCGATGCAGAATGCATTAGAAAAAGCCGGTGTGCCGGTTCGCGTTCTATCCGCTATTCCTATGTCAGCTGTTTGCGAGCCTTACATTCGCCGTCGCGCTGTGCGTCATATGGAAAAAGGTCGGGTTGTTATCTTTGCCGCTGGTACAGGCAATCCATTCTTTACAACGGACAGTGCTGCTGCTTTGCGCGCGTCCGAGATGCAATGCAATGCGCTTTTAAAAGCCACCAAGGTAGATGGTGTTTACACAGCTGACCCCACCAAGGTTAAAGACGCAAAGCGTTATGATAAATTAAGCTATCTCGATGTTCTGTCGCAGGATCTACAAGTGATGGACACATCAGCTATTTCACTGGCACGCCAAAGCAATATTCCTATCCTCGTCTTCTCCATTTTCACCCACGGTGCTTTTGCTGAAGTGCTGCAGGGTAAGGGCAAGTTCACCATCATCACGGATAATAAGGAATAATCCTATGAATCTAGATCAAGTTAAGCAACGTATGGATGGCGCGTTAGACGCCCTACGTAAGGAATTTAGTGGTCTTCGTACCGGCCGTGCTTCAACGAGTTTATTGGATAATATTATGGTTGAAGCTTACGGCAGCATGATGCCGATGAACCAAGTTGGTACAGTAGGTGTTCCTGAGCCACGTCTTTTAACCATCCAAGTTTGGGATGGTGGCATGGTCAAGGCCGTTGAAAAGGCTGTGCGCGATGCAGGCCTTGGTCTTAACCCTCAGCCTGATGGCAACTTAATCCGTGTGCCAGTACCTGAACTCAGCCAAGAACGTCGCCAAGAACTCATGAAAGTGGCTGGCAAATATACAGAAGCTGGCCGTATCGCTGTGCGTAATATCCGCCGTGATGCACTTGATGCTTTGAAGAAAGAAAAATTACCTGAAGATGAAATGAAAGGTCAAACAGACAAAGTTCAGAAATTGACCGATGAAGCCATCAAGAAGATGGACGAAGCTTTGGCGAATAAAGAAAAAGAAATCTCACACGTTTAAAATGAACGAAGCGGCACAACAGGAGCAAAAGCTGCATATCGCTATTATCATGGATGGTAATGGCCGTTGGGCTGCTGCGCGCAATTTTCCGCGTACGCTGGGGCATAAAGCTGGCATTGAAGCTGTGCGCCGCACGATCAAAGCAGCACGCAAACTTCCTATTAGTCATCTGACGCTTTATAGCTTCTCTTCTGAAAACTGGAGCCGTCCCTTCACAGAAATTGAAGAATTGATGCAGCTTTTGCGCTTTTATTTGCGCAGTGAATTGGCTTCCCTCCATAAGGAAGGTATTCGTATCAAGGCGATTGGTGAGCGCAAGAAATTACCAACCGATATTGTTGATCTCATCACGCATGCAGAAGAATTGACCCAAGATAATAAAGAAATGACGCTGACTTTGGCGCTGAGTTATGGCGGGCGGCAAGAAATTACTGCGGCAGCTCGTGGTTTAGCCAAAGCGGTCGAGCGCGGTCAGTTACAGGCTGACGCTATTGATGAACATATGATCCAATCTTTCTTGTTCACGGGCGGTATGCGCGATCCTGATCTTGTGATCCGCACCAGTGGTGAAAAACGCATCTCCAACTTTTTGCTCTGGCAATCTGCGTATGCAGAATATGTCTTTATGGATGTGCTTTGGCCTGATTTTGCGGCCGAGCATTTAACAGAAGCTATCAACGAATATCAGCGTCGTGAGCGTCGCTATGGAGCGACGATTGCCAAAGCTTGATGCCGCCTTCTTGCGCAGCGAAAATTTTCGCCAGCGCTTCATATCTTCATTGGTTATGGGTCCTGTAACGCTGGTTGCAGTTTATTTTGGCGGCTGGATTTTTACGCTTTTCATCACTTTGGTTATGCTGCTGGCTTTGCGCGAGTGGTTGCAATTGGCCAGTCATCAGAAAAAGCGTGGATTGTGGATCGCGTCAGGCTTTCTCTACACAGCCGTAGCTGGGCTTTCGTTACTATATCTGCGTCAACAACCCTTTGGTTTGGAGCTGGTTCTGTATGTCATTGCCGTTGTTTGGGGAACAGATATCGGCGGTTATATGGCAGGCCGCATGATCGGAGGGCCCAAATTAGCTCCTAAAATTAGCCCCAACAAAACATGGGCAGGGCTTCTGGGTGGTATGATTTTAGCCGCATTACTGGGTTATGGCGTACTTGCGGCTTTTGGCACCCAAAAAGTTGGAGGCGGCATTATTATCGCTATGGTTATGGCTTGTGTAGCGCAGGCCGGTGATCTGTTTGAATCGCATTTGAAACGCCGCTCAGGCATAAAGGAAAGCGGTAATCTTATTCCCGGCCATGGCGGGGTTCTTGATCGTATTGATGGGTTGGTTTTTGCCTCCGTCTTTTTTGTGTTATTCCAGGCTGCCTACAAAGCGGTCATGCAGTGGTGAAAAAATGAAAGTCGTGCAAGCTAAAACAAAACAAAAAATGGCATCAGCAAAACGCCGCGTTGCCATTTTGGGATCAACGGGATCCGTTGGTTGTCAGACGCTCGATCTCATTGAGCGTCATCCTGAAAAATATGAAGTTGTTGCACTGACGGCTCTCAAAAATGTTGCCAAGCTTGTTGAGCAAGCCCGTCAGTTAAACCCCGAACTCGTCGTCATTGCAGACGAAAGCAAATATAAAGAATTAAAAGAGGCTTTGGCCGATACCAACATCGCTGTTGCAGCAGGTGCTAAGGCAGTTATTGAGGCGGCTGAGGCTGATAGTGATTGGGTCATGTCAGCCATTGTGGGTGCGGCAGGTTTGCCGGGCACTTTAGCGGCAGCACGTCGTGGTGCCACGATTGCTTTTGCGAATAAAGAAACACTGGTTTGCGCCGGTCCGCTCATGATGCAATTGGTGGCCGAAACCGGCACAAAATTATTGCCAGTTGATAGTGAGCATAATGCGATCTGGCAGGTCTTTGATTTTGAACATCGCGAGAGCATCGCGCGTTTAATTATTACAGCCTCAGGTGGTCCTTTCCGCACTAAGACGCGCGATGAAATGTCCAAAATGACGCGCGAGCAAGCTCTTAAACATCCTGTTTGGACTATGGGTGCTAAAATTTCGATCGATAGCGCGACATTGATGAACAAAGCTTTGGAAGTCATCGAAGCTCATTTCTTATTTCAAATGCCATCGAATAAAATTGATGTTCTCGTCCATCCTCAATCTGTCATTCATAGTCTTGTTGAATATGAAGATGGATCCGTGCTTGCCCAAATGGGTACACCTGATATGCGCATACCGATTGCACATACTTTGGCATGGCCAGAACGTATGCAAACGCCCGCAGCCAAGTTAGATCTTGCCAAATTGGGCCAGCTTACTTTTGAAGAACCTGACCCTGTTAAATTTCCAGCACTCCGTTTTGCACGGGAAGCTATGGCAAAGGGCGGCACAGCACCTGCCGTTCTTAATGCTGCTAATGAAGTAGCGGTTGAAGCTTTTTTAAATGACCGTATTGGGTTTCTCGATATCGAAGCTATTAATGAGGCGGCCCTCAATGGTATTGCCGTCGCTGCCCTTACCGATCTCGATATACTTAATGAGATCGATCAAGAGGCGCGTCGTTTTGCCGGGGATCAGGTCAAAAAACGCGCCAAGGCTTGATAGAAAAAGCCTATATTTGCGTAACTTTTCGTATCCCTGCATAAAAATTCGCGATATTAATAATTCACTCGCCTTTTTGATGCCATGATAAGGGTCATTATAGTGCGCTCAAGATTGCTGA
>JBASWO010000184.1:0-5469 GCA_049276515.1 Alphaproteobacteria bacterium | reverse complement strand
GGCTATTGGGATCCTCTAGCTGAGCTTTTTCTGATCTTTGCAGCGCGTCGCGAACATCTTGAACGCACGATTTGGCCAGCCCTTAAAAAAGGTCATTGGGTTGTCAGTGATCGCTTTGTCGACTCGTCCTATGCCTATCAGGGTAATACAAAAAAGGGACCAGGACCTGATGTTGTGAAAGCTCTCTATAAGCAAATCGCTGGCGATTTTGAGCCAGATCTTACATTGCTCTTAGATGTGCCCGTTCAGATCAGCATGGATCGCGTGAAGGCAAGAGGTGGCTGGCATGATCGTTATCAATTAAAAGCCGCACCTTTTCATAAAGCGCTACGCAAAACCTTTCTGGCTTTAGCCAAGAAAAATTCAAAACGCATTAAAGTTATTAATGCGGGTGTCGATCTTGAAGCTGTTGCGGGTAATATTCAAAAAGCTGTGCGTCAGCATTTCGGGTTTAAAAAATGAGCGCTTTGCCTCATCAAACAGATCATCTCATCGGTCATGATGAGGCTTTGCGCCAAGTGGGCGATGCTTTTGCGGGTAGTCGCATGCATCACGCCTGGCTCATCTCCGGTATTGAAGGTATCGGTAAAGCCACTTTTGCCTATCACATAGCGCATCATGTTTTATCGGGCGGTGAAAATAAGCTCGGCAAACTTGATATGAACCACCGTGTGGCCAAGCTTGTCTCGGCTGAAGCACATCCTGATATGCTTATTGTACGCCGCGCGATGGATGAAAAAACAGGTGAGTTACGCAACGTCATTGTTGTTGATGATGTTCTCAAGGTCGCCAATTTTTTACACAAAACCTCAACCCATGGCGGGTGGCGCGTTGTCGTAATTGATGAAGCGCATGCGCTCAATCGCCATGGACAAAATGCCATCCTCAAAATTCTTGAAGAGCCGCCAGCTCGTGTGTTGATTTTGATTACAGTGACAACGCCAGGTTCCTTATTGCCAACCATTCGCTCGCGTTGTCGTCTTCTCTCTCTCAATCCCCTCAACGATGCACATCTGCGCATCATCTTGATGCGTTCAGGCCCAGATTTAAGTCCAGAAGAAATGCAGCGGCTGCTCACGCTCTCAGGCGGCAGTGTTGGCTTTGCCCTTAAAATTTTGCGGACAGAAACACTGCCGCTCTATGAGGAAATGTTGGCACTTCTTAGCGATATGCCGAAATTAGATATCACTCGCCTTCATAAGCTCACCGATCAAATCAGCCGCAAGGCGGATGCCGAAAGTTTTGATGTCTTACGTGCGCTAATGATTGAACATGTAAGGATCGTAGCGCGTGAGCAAGCGCTGAGCGGCAATGCTCGTGCGGGCCAATCCTTGCAAGTCTGGGATAGAGTGCAAAGTATTTTTGCGTCAGCCGATCATGCCAATCTTGATCGCAAGCTCGCCTTCATCAATGTGATGAATGAAATTAAAGCTGTGGCTTAACCTGCAGCTTAAAACGACGCGAGCGTTCCTGCTAAAGCGCCCAAAGCTAAAATGACATTCATGGCCATGCTCACAATAAAGCCCTTCATACGACTTTTAGCTTTACGGTAATAGCCGCGCGCATAAAGAATGCGACCCATCAGCCAGACAGATCCAAAAGAAGCTGCAAAAACATCATCCATGGCAAAAGCAGCAATCCATAAAATGGGTAAATGCAACATCAACTGTTCAAGCGTATTCATTTGTACACGAAAAATGCGCAAGAAGGCATCAGGTCCGTCCATGGCCGGAGCAGGGACTTTATGCTGAATGCGCGCACGCGCGACGTTCCAGGTAATCAAGAAGTAGAAAAATAAATCGAGGAGCGTCACAAGTGCGGTTGAAGGTTTACCAACTGTGCCAAAATTGGCGGTAAAGACATTCCATGGATCAAGCATAAGGACCTCCTAAAACAGAAGCCCAAAGCATAGACAGTTTGTCAGGAATTAAAAGCGGGCAGCGGAGCTGAGGTTGGCGTCCGTCGTACGGTAGGCCTTAGCCGCTTCAGCGCTGTGAAGATCGGGCTCATAGGGCTGCAATTCATCATCAAATTTGTTCATATCGTTTTGCAGCTGGATCAAACTTGTGAGCACATCATTGGCAAGAAGCTGACGGGTAACATTTTGAAAGCCATTAAGATGATCGGGGGATTCGTACCTGTCAGATACAGTCTCATAGATGGCATCGACGGCATTAATGGGGTCCACAGACAAGGACTTAGAGGTGCGGCCAACACCATTTGCAGAAAGGCTACGGCTTATCCAGGACGAGCCTAGATAGCCTTTGAGATTACGACTGAAAGATATGCGATCGAGACGGCTCATTATTCCCCTTTTCTACTGGCCTATTAGAACAGTTCGATAGGGAAACGATCAAGTAAAATCATGATAAAGATAGGGCTTCAGACTTTGTTCACCTGGGCTTAACGGAAATAAAAAAGTCGCAATTATCAAGCGAATCCAACTGCGTATGATGGACATGCTTGCGTGGATCCCGTGAGCCCGGCATAGTCTGCCCATCAACAAACCATGTGATTCGCAAAGGTTTCACGACATGCCGTCCGGCACCAGCCACTCAGCGCTTCGCTTTTACACCATCATCCTCTTCGCTCTCTTCGCGCTCATTTTCTTTGTGCCGCGTAGTTTTGCAGCTGATCTGCCATTAGCAAATGGCTCGTCGCTCGCTGGTTTCACTTTTGATGATCGTCCATTACAATTGCCAACGCAGCGCAATTTCCAGATGGCCATGCTCACAGCAAGCAGTGAGTTAGGTCGTAGTTGTGGAAAAATGGAATCCTTTGGCTGGCGCATGAACCAGTCCGAGCAAGCGCGCGTCAATTCCATTTTTAATACGACCGTTGATCGTATGCGTGGTCTTGGTTACAGCGTTGAAGCTCAAGCGCCGACATCCATTTCACGCGACATCACACTTTTTACAGCTGATCGCTCCGATAAACATTTCATCATGATGTGGTCAGCCGGCGAGCTCGGTCTCGTCATGGTTCTCTGCGAAACATCGGCACCTTTGCAAAATCGTATGAGTGGCCTTCTTGCTCCCTCTGTGGAAGTTTTTGCACCCCCACGTGATGTGCTGCAAAAAGAATTACCCCCTTTAAAGAAGCGTGCATCGGCAGATAAGTTCTCACCCGTAGGAAATTGGGTTGGTGGTTATACTTGTGCGCAGGGCTATACCGGCGGCACACTTAAGATCACCAATCTGCGTGGTGAAAATTTTGAAGGCACATTCCGCTTCTATCCAACACCAAAAAATCCATACATAGCGGGTGGCCGTTACAATGTGTTTGGTCAGTATGATCGTGAATCGCACCGTATTCTGATCAATCCCGGCAAGTGGCTCGAACGTCCCAAGGGATTTGAAAGTACCATTATGGTTGGTAGCTTCGATCCCACAGCACGAACCTTCAGCGCTTATTTCCAAGGCATCAATGGCTGCACAAGCTTTGAAGCCAAAGATGGCGCTGATGTATCGCAAGGTATGGGCGGTAAGGCTGTAAAGAAAAAAGCTAAGAAGAAGAAAAAGCCAGCCGCGCCTAAAGCTGCAGAAACCAAACCTGCAGAAACAACGCCTTCAGCTTTGGCACCTACAGAAACGCCCATAGCTCCAGCGCCTACAGGCATTGAAATACCAGCGCCGCCTTCAGCGACAGCAGAACCTGCGCCAGCCGGAACGGCAGCACCTTCAGCTCCTGCAACAGCAAATCCTGAGCCCCTCACACCAGCAGCACCTGCAGCAGAACCTGCACCTGCGGTTCCAGCTCCTGCGGCTGAACCCGCACCAGCTCCAACCTCAGCTCCGGCACCTGCTGCGGCTGAACCCGTAGCACCTGCAGCAGAACCAACGCCTGCACCTGCGGCACCAGCGCCTGCAGCTGAGCCTGTTGCGCCTGGACCTACTCCAACACCAGCAGCTCCAACTCCAGCAACTGATGCACCAAAACCATCGGGCGCTTTAGAGATCGAGCCTTTGGCCAAGTCTTTTAAAGTTGCTGAGTCAGGACAATATTTTAAGCCAACGGTTCCGCCTGTACCGCCTGCAAAGCAATACAATGATAATGTGCCGAGAGTTCCAGAAGCTCGCAAGATTGCAAGACCACAGATGGTTCCACAACCTCAGAGAGCTCAGCCCAATCTGCCAACCGTATTCCCAGCCGAGCAAGTACCTCCCGCTCAAAAGGTTTACAGAGAACCTGTCCTTGTTCCCGATCCTCTTAAAGTGCCTCAGCCCCAAACCGTGCCAGCACCACATTATATCGATCCAATCGTGCCACCGGTTCCTGAAGCCGAAAAAGTTCCCAATTACCGTCCAGGCAACTAATACATTTTTGAGTTCTTAGGCGGCCAGCACTGTCTGCGGGCGCCGTACAAACGCCTTCATCGCTGTCGCAATGGAAGGTACGTTTTTGCCATAGACGAGGCCGTAATGGCCTGCCTCGGCTTCTCTGTGACGAAGATGGGTCTCAGCAGCAGGGGTTATATTGTGCAAAGCTTCTGTTTGAGCTGGGCTGCAGATCTGATCTTGGGCGCCAACGATAGACATAACACCACATGTAATAGCCATCGTATCAATACACTCGCCACGATGCTCATATTGGCCTTTGGCAAGAAGTGGGGCTTTAAAAATACGCTGAAGGGTATGACGGATTTGCTCGGCCGGTAAATATTGCTCGCCGCCATAAGATGGCTTCATGTCATGTGTTGGCGCATAAAGCCCTTGCTGCATGTGAGGTGCCAGAACCAAGCGCCCAGCCCCTGGTAAGTCTTCTGAGACACGTGCAAATAAGTGATCTGCGGTAAAGCCAAAGCGCGCGGCCTGTACAGATTGTTGCATCATCCAATTCACGTGATGCGTATCGAGATGCGCATTAATGGGACTGCCCATAATGATGAGGTTTGATGGGGAAGCGGCATCACCTTGGGCTTGCATCAAGGCTGTCGCGACAACAGCAGGGATACCGGATTGGCTGATACCGACGAGATTACATTTGGGGACCTGGCGGATCGCTTCTCTAACACTGTCCGTATAATCATCTAAATCAAAGCGAATGGATGCGGGTAGCCAACGAGGATCTTTCCACTCAAGAATATGAACATCATGTTCAGGAAGTAGGGATGTAACAAGATCACGCGTGATCGTCGCGCGCGTGCCCGAATTGGGGCTGACGATCAGAAAGCTTTCTTTGCTGGAATTGGCGTCCTTTTGTAAGTGGTGCAGATTACAAAAAGGCGAAAGAGGTGTGACGCTCGTTGTGATGCTTGGATCAAGATTAAAATCTTTTTTTGGATGGAGACGTGGTTCTTCAAGGGAAGGGGATGATATAGGTCTGGTGCGTCCTAGAACCTCACTCGTTACGCCGGCCCATGCAGACAGCAAGCTCATGCCCGTCGCTAAGGGAAGAAATGCCAAATCTCTCTGTGCTGCTAACGAGCCATACATGCCGATCAATCCATAATGACGAAATGCATTAGGT
>JBASWO010000183.1:0-3669 GCA_049276515.1 Alphaproteobacteria bacterium | reverse complement strand
ACGAACTACGCCATCTCCTTTATGACGAACGCCCTAAAGTCGTTGAGGTAGTGTCTTGGGCCGCAGGCAATGGCGATCGTTCGGAAAATGGTGATTATATCTATGGCAAGAAGCGGTTGCGCGAGATTGATCGCCGCGTGCGTTATCTGACAAAACGCGTTGAGAATGCTGAAGTCGTTGATCCACAACAGCAGAAAAATCCCGACCAGATCTTCTTTGGTGCCACCGTGACGTATGAACGCGAAAGTGGCCTCAAACAAACTGTGACGATTGTGGGCATTGATGAGGCGAATATGGCAGAAGGCAAAATCAGTTGGCTGTCACCTGTCGCACGCGCACTCAATAAAACTAAGGTTGGAGATGTGATAGAATTACGCACACCTGCTGGCATTGATGCCATTGAGGTCGTCTCTATCACTTACGGATCAGTTGCAAAAAAATCGAAGTCAAAAAAATAGATCGCTTACGCGTCATTTATTTTTTTATACTCAACTCAAATTGTCTTCCTACCTTCCCTGCCTTTAGCCTCTGACTGTTTGATTGCAGAGGAGACTAACATGCCAAAATACGCGAAAAGCGCCAGCAAAGATGTTGAGAAGGAAATGAAGCGTTATAAGAGAGGCACAGCCAAAAGTGGTAAGGGTGGGAAAGGCGGCAAAGTCAAAAGCCGTGAACAAGCCATTGCGATCGGTCTCTCTATAGCCCGTAAGAAAGGCAAAAAAGTGCCCAAGAAACCAACAAGCCGTAGGGCTGCACGCAAGTAATAAAGCCCTTACCTGGCGCTTGCGGTTACAGGGTTTTTCATCGATAAATAGGGCCTCTTTACCCCTGCCCTAAAGGTGCCGCATGAATGTTGGTAACGCTGCTATTGGAGCCCTGCTTGAGGTCATCTATATCGTCCTCGATTTTTACATTTGGGCCCTGATCATTGGTGCGGTGCTCAGCTGGTTAGTCGCTTTTAATGTCATCAATCCGCATAATAAATTTGTGCGCATGATTGGTGATTTTCTGTTCCGGATCACAGAGCCTCTGCTTCGTCCTATTCGTAAATATCTCCCCGTTATGGGCGGCCTTGATTTATCGCCTTTGGTGTTGATCTTTATTATTTTCTTTCTGCAATCTTTCATTCGTCATTTGGTGATTTAATGACCGCACGCGTTATTGATGGCGTGGCAGTTGCGAAAAAGCTACGACAAGGTCTTGCTGAGCAGATCGCCGCAAAAAAATTAAAACCTGGGCTTGCTGTTGTGTTGGTTGGTGACAATCCTGCCAGCCAAGTCTATGTGCGCAACAAAGGAAAGGCAGCCGAAGAGATTGGTATGCAATCTTGGACGCACCGTCTTCCAGCTGAGACGACGCAAAAAGACCTCTTAGACATGGTAATGAAACTCAACCGTGATCCTGCTGTGCATGGCATTTTGGTGCAATTACCCTTGCCACCACAAATTGATGCACAGGTGATTATTGAAGCGATTGATCCATCGAAGGATGTCGATGGCTTTCATCCTATCAATGCTGGAAAACTAAATCTGGGATTACCTTGCTTCTTACCCTGCACGCCACAGGGTTGCATGATCTTGTTACGTGAGGCTGAACCCAATCTCTCTGGCAAAAAAGCTGTAGTTTTAGGTCGCTCCAATATTGTTGGCAAACCGGTTGCCCAATTACTCCTGCAGGCTGATTGCACCGTTACGATAACCCACTCGCGGACTAAGAATTTAGCCGATGAAATTCGCCAAGCCGATATCTTAGTTGCCGCCATTGGTAAGCCAGAATTTGTTAAAGGCGATTGGATTAAACCTGGCGCCCTTGTCATTGATGTGGGCATAAATCGCATTGATGACCCTGCAAATCCTGGAAAAACGCGCTTAGTTGGTGATGTGGCCTATTCTGAGGCTGCCCAAAAAGCAGCAGCCATTACGCCCGTCCCAGGAGGTGTAGGCCCCATGACTATTGCCTGTTTGTTGAATAACACTATGCTCAGCGCGTTACAGAAAGCAGGCTGAGATGATTACCGCATATGCAAAGGAAAATGGGCGCTTTACGCCAATCAATCTAAGTAAGGGCGAGATGCCACCTGAGGGCACAGCCTGGATTGATTTACTTAATCCTGAAAATAACGAACGTATTTTTATCTCAACCGCACTCGGTATTGATCTGCCGACCGTTCTTGAAATGCAAGAAATTGAAGCTTCCAGCCGTCTTTATACGGAAGGTAAAGCAACCTATCTCACAATCGATGTTCTGGTTGGATCCGATACACCCGATCCTGTCTTGGATGTTTTGCTCGTTGCCATGACACCCAATTGTCTTGTCACCATGCGCTATTGCGAGCCGCATGCGATTACAACTTTTGCCAACCGTATCAAAAATCAGCCTGACTTGTTTGCTAGTGTTGATGACGGCCTCCTAGCTTTTTTGGACGCCATCACAGACCGCGTCGCCGATATTTTGGAAGTGCTCGGCCGTGGCGTTGATAATCTCTCCCGCCAGATTTTCCACCGTGCGCATACAGCTGGCCAAAAAGAAAAACAATTGCAGGATATTTTACAAGGCATTGGACGCGCCGGTGACACCACCCACAAAATCCGTGACAGTATCAACGGTATGGCGCGCTTAATTACCTTTTTGGGGCCTCGCGTTACCCCGCGTTTAAACACAGAGCAGCTGATTAAATTTCAAGCGCTCGATCGCGACGTCAACTCACTTGGTGAACATGCGCAATTTGTTGCACAAGAAACGTCCTTCTTACTCGATGCCACACTGGGGCAAATCAATATCGAGCAGAATAATATTCTGAAGATCATGTCTGTGGTTATGGTGGCTTTCACACCACCAACATTCTTCGCCAGTATGTGGGGTATGAACTTCCACAACATTCCCGAATATAGTTGGAGCAAAGGCTATCTTTTGGCCTGGGCGGTTATGCTGATGTCTTGCGTGTTACCTCTCATGTACTTCCGCAGACGAGGATGGCTTTAAGCCATTGATTATTAATAATAATTATGAGAAAGTATTAATGGTGCAAGTATTTTGATATACTCCGCACACTGAATTTTAAAGCCATTTTAAACGGAGAGATTTATGGCCGAACCTTTTGTTGATACCGCTGCAATTATGGAACGCGCTGAGAAAGCACAAGATCGCCGTAATTTTGCGCAGGCTATTCCTGGTCTAGCTATTCTTAGTGCCGCTGCTGCTTTAGTAACTGCCCCGATAGTGGTTGCAACTGTAAAGCCTTCTATTTTGCCAGTTTGCAAAGGTGAAGCTACAAACCCCGTTTCGCGCTTGGCGTATAATATTGAACGCGGCTTTAAAAAGCCATCTTGCGATCTGCGTTAATCAATAAGTCTGTTCTCTCTAGGCCATGGCTCAAACCATGGCCTTCTTTTTTGGTGGCGAGGTTTTAAATTTTTCGCTACTGAAAATCATTACACGCATAATATTCCAGAGCTGGTCATGTCAGAAACTGCACATAATCTTCCTATCAGAAAAGCTCTTTTGCTGACTACCGTCGTGACTGCCGGAATTGCGCTATGCGTCAACGCTGCCCGCGATGCGATGCCCAAAAGAAGCGACGCTGAAGTTGCTGCTATGCGCACCATTATTGCGCGCGCTTCCTATACCGAAGGTCTTTATTGTGATGGTGAGCATTACTCACCTCTGAGG
>JBASWO010000182.1:0-4433 GCA_049276515.1 Alphaproteobacteria bacterium | reverse complement strand
GAGATAGACCCGCTTCGGCCGGTCTTAGGAAAGTGCCATCTCATACTATGAGATGGCACTTTTCAATTTAAGGGCCATTTCATGGGCTATCTATAGTTAATGCATTGAAATAACTATGCTTTTGGTTTCATTTGACAGAGATGGTATGATGCCTCGGTTCAATCAATTTATTTAATCAGGCATTTATGACGTTCATGGACGACAGTCTGTATTACGGTGAGAGACCTATAACGTTTCTTGAACCTGCGCGTGAAATTTTCAGGGGTTTTGCAGGTAGCCTCTCTTCATGCCGTAAGCATATCGCAGCTGAATGGGCGCCCCAGCTTATGGGCTTTGCTGCAGGCTTTGCTCAAGATACACCCATGCTCTCCATGGCTGATAGCTATGCCGCCTCAGGATGGGGTGGTGCCGGCATGAAAATGACCGAAGATCAATTCGCTGCCCTGCTCAAAAAACAATTAGAATTTGGTGATTTGCCCGGTGGCGGGCGCAAAATTCCCAGCAATGAAGATGTCTATAATGAAGGCATCGCAATGCGTGACTACTACACAGTGCGCCGCGCTGAACACAGTATTATTGATTCCCCACAGAACCGAGATTATTTAGCCGGCTGTGTTGATGGTCATAATGTCGTCTTTGTTTGTGTTGGCAGTGGCGATAAAGAAAGCAAAATTATCAGAAGGGCTATGGCTGCCGGTGCAAATATAGGCACCATCGTGATCAATGATACTGTTAAAGCTTGCCTCCAGATTGCCAAAGCTGCCTTTACTGAACGTGGATATACGAAAAAAGTTGTCCAGCTCCATGGCAATATTTTTAGCCCGCATTTTCAACAACATCCTATTTGGGCACAGCTAACCCAACAAAAAAAGCCCATTACCGTTGTTATGCTTGGCGCTACAGAGGGTAACTTTACAGATGAAGAATTAGGAAATTGGCTTAACTTCTTAAACAAGACCTTGCGTGCTGGCGATCGCCTCTTGGTAGGCGCCAATAACACAGAAGATTTAGAAACGGTCACGAGAAGTTATGACCATCATTACTATAAGCAATTTACTCTAAGTGGATTTGTCTTTGCCTGTCAGCTTTTTAAATATCTACCACAAATCGATATCAATGCTTTGGATGTGAGAATTGATATAGCAAGTGATGCTCATGCTAGAAGCATAACGGCTGGCACAAGATTGATTATTAAAGAGCCTCAGAATGTTGGCTTTCCTATAGTCTTTGAAGCTGGTGAGCTTAAAAATATTAGCGTGCGCATCACAAATGAGAGCGCTTACACATCGCTGCATAGCAGGCATAATTTTTCAACAGATGGCCGCATGCGCTATATGCCTACCGCTCATTACCCTCAAGACCGTGCCGCTAATTTTAGTATATGGGGCTTTAGAAAAGGCTCTGATTTCCGCCTAGAAGCAGCTTAAGCTGCGCGTGATAACCCGCTTAGTTTCTGCGCTAATAGCTCTGGATGAATGGGCTTACTCATATAATCATTCATGCCCGCATCTATACATTTGTCACGATCACCCGCTAGTGCATGGGCTGTAACCCCAATGATGTAATGCTGAAAGCCTTTTTGCTTCTCGATTTCCCGAATACGGCGCGTTGCCTCAAAACCATCCATATCCTGCATCTGCACATCCATAAGAATGGCTGTATAGGGTGATGTTCGGCTTTCTATCTTTCTAATCGCTTCAATACCTGATTTAGCAACCTCTGCATGATAGCCGAGATGCTCAAGCATCAAGGTCGCCACCATAATGTTAGGCGCATAATCTTCCACAATCAGAACCATGCCACTTAAGGGGACTGTACCTGTTGTAATCGGCACGATTGGGGCTGCAGCAACTTTCTTTTCGGCAACGATAGGCAGCATCATTGAGAGAACAAAGACTGAGCCCTCACCTGGTTTGCTGCTGACTGTAATATCGCCGCCCATAAGCTGAGCGAGTGACTTACAAATGGCTAAACCAAGCCCCGATCCACCAAAGCGCCTTGAGATGGTTTGATCGGCTTGAACAAACTTCTCAAAGACAGAATCCAACTTATCAGCTGAAATACCAACGCCTGTATCGCTGACAGAAATTTTAATATCTGCCTTGTTGTTTTTGACCTTGCCGTTACAGACGACCGTAATGGAACCTTTGGAAGTAAACTTAACCGCATTACCAATGAGATTTGCCAGGATTTGCTGAATACGCGTTGGATCACCCCTATAGGTGTGATCATCAAGATTATTTTTAAGCTCAAGCACAAGACCTTTTGCTGAGGCTTGGCTATCCAACATAGCATGTACAGCTTTGAAAACATTGGTGAAGGTAAAGCTACGCTCTTCGAGATCAATTTGCCCTGCCTCGATACGGCTGAGGTCAAGAAGATCATTGACGAGACGCAATAGAATTTCTGCATTCACATAAAGCGTATCTGTCATCTCAAGTTGCTTGGCATCTAAAGGTGTTTCCTTCAGCATGCGTGAGAGACCGATAACAGCATTCATGGGCGTGCGGATTTCATGGCTCATGGTTGCTAAGAAGTCTGTTTTAGCTTGATTGGCGGATTCAGCTTTTTCTTTGGCATAAGCCAATTCTTCGCGCTGGCGTTCGTTTTCTTTGATGAAGTAATTCAGCTCTTCTTCACGTTGTTTTTGTGGCGTTATATCGACGTGCGTGCCGATAAGGCGTTGGATTTCGCCCTTCTCATTCCAAATACCAATGCCGCGTGACATCACACATACCCAATTGCCGTCTCTATGGCGGACACGGAAAATATTGCAGTAAGTGTCTGTCTCACGCGCCATATAGGCACGCATGGTTTCCTGAGCCTTCGCGAGGTCATCCGGATGAACAAAGCTATAGAAGTTATTATGCTGCTTCGTTAATTCCTCCTCGCCATAGCCCCAAATAACTTTATAGGAAGGTGAATATGAAACCGTATCTTCAACAACGTTGTAGTCAAACACACCGTCATTGATGCCATTAATAATCGTAGCGAAAAGCTCTTCGCTTTTACGAAGCTTCTCTTCGGCGTGCATATTTTTAGTTATGAGAGAGAAAATGACGAGGTTAGCGATAACCAAAGCGCCCATACCGAGAATGGCGCCCATAAAAAGTGTCCAGAGATAATTCTTTTGCTCTGTCTCAGCCTTAGCTCTACGTTGCTCAAGAATTTTGCCTTCAGCATTTACAAACTTATCATAAGCAGCTCTGATCTCAACACCACCTTGGCGGATAGCCTGCTCAGCAGCCCTCAGTGAGTAGAAATCGGTGCGTCTTTGATTGACGACATCGATATTTCGTCCCATGACTTTTTTAAGGTTTTTGATTTTGTCATAAAGGATAAAAATATTATCCTTTTGCTCAGGATTGTCCGAGGTAATCTTGGCCAATTCACCTAGCTTTTGATCAAGCGTCTTATCCAGCTTTGTATAATTTTTTAAGGCAACGCTACTTCCGGTCTGCAAATAATCGCGGCCCGAGTCAGCCAATTGAATGGAATCCAATAAAGCTAAACGACCAACACGCAGCACTTCATAGCTATGGATAACCCAGTCATTCGAATTTTTATTGAGGCGCGATTGGTTGTAAATAATGAAGGTAAACATTTCCAGCAAAAGGCAGGAAATGATAAACATAATAATGAAGTACTTCTTCGTAGGAGGAAGCGAAGAAAACATATTATACCAATGCTGTTAAATGTGCCTGCGGCACAATAACATTGCGCCGTTTCGCGGCGCAATGCTCAAATAGTATAATCATCCAAGTCTTAAACTGAACGGCGGGTGCCGGATTTTCTGTTAAGCAACCCATCCATAAAGGCATCGGCAATACCACTAATCTGGTTAACGCCTGGTAGTTCACGTGGCATGCTATGCTTTGTGAGTGCCCGAAGATGCTGAAGGCGTAAGATTGTTACACCCACTAATGCACCTGTAACCAAGATCATCATGGTGCCTACGATGAGGGCAGAGGTCATGGTATCGAAGCCATAATGCAGCAAGCCGTAATAGACAGCGATAAAACTGCCTACTAGCAGGACGCAACACATGACGGCACTGACAATTGTCAGTACAACCACATTAACAACGCCTGCTAAAAACCGCTGCAATACAGCCATACTGGCCCATGTACTGCCGACAGAGGTTAAACTCAACAACTTCCCAAGTATCGGCAACACCATGATTCTCCCTAACCCTAAACGACCTTCAGATTTACCGGCGAAACAACATGCCAAGAAAAAAGCCAACACCGGCTGCAATAGCAAGTGACTGTATTGGCTTTTCTGTAACACATTCTGTAACCGTTTCTGTCGCATCTGACATCGTCTGAGAAGCCGCGTCAGCTAATTCACGAACATAAACTCCAGCTTGGCGTGATGCGTCTTGCAAGTCGCTTTTCACATCATCCAAAACACCATTGAGGTCATGCTTGACG
>JBASWO010000181.1:0-7569 GCA_049276515.1 Alphaproteobacteria bacterium | reverse complement strand
GTCTTAAGAATAAAAATGGGAAAAGCTTGTTTTTTGAAAGTTAAAAACAGTCGTTTTCGAGTGACTCGTACCTCAAAAACGTGTTTTATCGCGTCATAATGATGGAGAGATATTCATGTCCATTTTAAGAGAGATCAATGCTGACTCACTACCTGAGTTGTTGGTTTCAGCCAAAAACGATTTAACCCAATCCAAGCCATCCATCAATGGTATGGGGTATCCTCAAGTAAGAAGCCCCTATATCTCAACCGAAGTTCTTTTAGAACTGACAGGCAGAAAAGATTTGGGTGCTAACGAGCTTGCAGATGCGATTCTTGAGAAAGTAGCCAGTTATGATCAGGATGCTGCCCGAGTAGCAGCGCTCTCATACGCCATTGCTGTTCGTGGTTTGGAACTCCAAGCTGCTTAAAGTGCCTTAAAAGTTACGACGAGCACATCACGGTAGGCTGGCAAGCTGGGATCAAGCGGTGTGACGGCCGTTACGCCATGATAGACGCGGTTATCATCAACGAGAGCGGCATCAAACGGATAGGTTAGTGTAAAGCTACCCAGCTGTTTTTTATTTAAATCATGAATACTGGTCTCGCCACTTTGGATGTTTTCGCGGTGGATAAGAAGCACAAGAACGTAATCCCTCCCATCGCGATGTAGGCCTTCAGGCGTTGGCTGGCCTTGCTCACCTGCTTTGGCTTCAATCCGAAATTGGTGTGTCTCAATATGCCATGCTGTGTGGGACGCTAAGGATCCAAAGAGACGGCAGCAGAATGTCAAAATAGTTTTCAAACTGGTGCTAACACCAATTTCTTCCTTGATCGGCTCAAACCAGCGCTCAACACCACCATTAAGAGCATTATAGTGAACATCCTGAAAATGAGGCTGATGCGCTTGCCGCGTCACTGTTTTGCCATCCGTCTTATAAACGGCGTAGCGACGCTTACGGTAGCGCCCTTGATCGGCCATATAGGTATCAGTCGCTAAATCTTCCCAGCTTTCGGCAAACAAATCCCAATCCGAAAGAGGCCCCGTTTCTTCTAAAAGAGCATGCATGCCATCAGCCGGCACGAAAGCGAAGCCATTATCAGCAATGGTCGCGGCAAAAGAGGAGGGGTCAGATTCGAGACGTGAAGCCGTCACGTCACGCATCAATATTGGTGGCGTTCAGCGCGTTTTCTTGAATGAAGTCGCGGCGTGGCTCAACCACATCGCCCATCAGGGTCGAAAACACAGTCTCAGCAACATCCGCTTGATGCACCTTCACTTGCAGGAGTGAGCGGATCGAGGGATCCAGCGTTGTTTCCCAAAGCTGTTCAGGGTTCATCTCGCCAAGACCTTTGTAGCGCTGCATGGTAAGGCCTTGTTTGCCTTGCTCCATGATACCGTCGACCAGGGCAACGGGTCCAGCCAATGGTGTCACTTTATCTTTGACCATAAGTTTAGCGGGAGCTTGGAACCAAGCTTGGAGATCGGCTGTCATACCATCCAAGCGGCGGGCTTCTGCCGCACGCAAGGTATCGGCATCAAGTGTAAAGCGGTTGGTGACGCCATGGCGTGTGCGGGTAAAGAGCATACCGCCTTTTTGGGTGGCTTCCCCTTTCCAGCCGCGCTCGCCCATAGGCAAAAGTGTATCAAGGCGTTTAGCAACATATTCAGCTGCTGCTTTCGCTTGTTCAATATTGGTGGTGAGCTCGACATTGAGAGCGCCAGCAATTGCAGCCTGCTCCACAATTGCCTGTTGGCCTACTTTACGATTGAGAGCCTGAATAGCTGATTTCATTACGCGGGACTGTTCAACCAATTCGCGCAGCTTAGGACCTTGCAGGACTTTGCCGTCATGAAGTGTAACGGTTGCTTCTTCGACACCTTGCTCGGTGAGATAATTTTCCATGGCGCGATCATCTTTCAGATACCGCTCTTTGCTGTTGCCGCGCTTAATGCGGTACAAAGGAGGTTGCGCTATGTACAAATAGCCGCGTTCAATTAATTCGGGCATTTGACGGAAGAAGAAGGTCAGCAAGAGCGTGCGAATGTGACTACCGTCAACATCGGCGTCGGTCATGATGATGATTTTGTGATAGCGCGCTTTATTAGCATCAAACTCTTCGCGACCGACACCACAACCAATAGCGGTGATGAGCGTGCCGATTTCAGCGGAGGAAAGCATTTTATCAAAACGGGCGCGCTCAACATTGAGGATTTTACCACGCAACGGCAGGATCGCTTGGAAATTACGTGAGCGGCCTTGTTTGGCGGATCCGCCGGCGCTATCGCCTTCGACGATAAAGATTTCGGATTTGGCAGGATCGCGTTCTTGGCAATCAGCCAATTTGCCGGGCAAGGAGGTTGGATCCAGAGCACCCTTACGGCGGGTCAGTTCACGTGCTTTACGCGCGGCTTCGCGCGCTAAAGCAGCTTCCGCTACCTTCGTTACGATCTTCTTCGCATCCGCTGGATGTTCTTCAAACCAAGTGTTGAGTACTTGACTGACGACGGCTTCAACAACGGGCTTCACTTCGGATGAAACCAGTTTTTCTTTGGTCTGTGAGGAGAATTTAGGATCTGGAACTTTGACAGATAAGACGCAGGTGAGGCCTTCACGCATATCTTCGCCACTGAGAGCGATTTTATCTTTCTTCGTAATGCCGCTGTTTTCAGCATATTGATTGACGGTACGCGTTAAAGCGGCACGAAAGCCAGCTAAGTGGGTGCCACCATCTTTTTGAGGAATATTATTGGTAAAGCACAGCATATTCTCATGATAGCTGTCATTCCATTCCATTGCGCACTCAACTGTAATGCCATCTTGCTCTTTGCGAGCCATGATAACGGGTTGATGCACAGCTTGTTTAGCTTGATCCAAGAAAGTGACGAAAGCCTGTAAACCACCTTCGTAGAAAAGGCGCTCAGAGCGCGGCTCAACACCGCGTGCATCCGTCAAGATAAGATTGACGCCAGAATTGAGAAACGCCAATTCGCGTAAGCGATGTTCAAGCGTATCAAAATCAAATTCAACCTTAGTGAAAATGGTTGGCGAAGGAAGGAAGGTGACTTCCGTGCCTGTGCGATCTGATTTTCCAACAGCTTTTAAAGGTGCTTCAGCTTCGCCCATTTTAAAGCGCATGGTCCATTCGGAGCCTTGACGCCAAATGCGTAGATCAAGAAATTCAGACAAAGCGTTAACGACCGAGACACCAACGCCGTGTAAACCGCCAGATACTTTATAAGAATTTTGATTAAACTTACCGCCTGCATGGAGCTGTGTCATAACAACTTCGGCAGCAGAAACTTTTTCTTCAGCATGAAGATCGACGGGGATGCCACGACCATTATCGCGGACGGTGACAGAACCATCTGCATTTAAAATCACATCAATCTGCGTGCAATGTCCGGCTAAAGATTCGTCGACAGCATTGTCGACAACTTCATAGACCATGTGATGCAGACCCGATCCATCATCGGTGTCACCGATATACATGCCGGGGCGTTTGCGTACGGCATCAAGACCTCTGAGGACGGTGATACTATCGGCGCCATATTCGGCTTGTTGGGCTTGGATTTCGGGGGTGACTTCAACGGCGGCTTGCGACATGCAGTTCTTGTACCTTTTTTGCGATTGCCGGATAGGGTGTAAACCCCTGCCAGAATTGGCAAAATTGCCTCTTTACGAATCGAAAAAACATCTTAGCCAAAAGAGCTAAAAACACCTAATGAATTGTTATGAAAGACCAGTCAAAAAGCCAAGTGAATTGAAGGGCTTATGCCGATTCAAAAGCTCATGCAAAGCACACTTTGAGGGGCCAGTACCTAGGACCCTAAAAAACCTCAGGCCCACAATCTTTGATGATGGGTTTGTAACCCAAATGCTCAATAAATTTTACAAGATCGACTGATGTCATTGTGGTTGATGCGGCGTTATGTAGCGGATGAAAATTGACTGTGTCGCTGCGCAGCATCTCATCATCTAGCACGACCGTGACGCGTTTATCTTTATCATTGATGAGAGCGTAAGGTGTGACTGAGCCTGGTGTCACTCCCAATACTTCTAACAACAGATCGGGTTTGCCAAAAGAGAAGCGTGGTGCACCTAATTGCTTTTCGAGCCGGTTGAGATCGGCACGCTTATCGCCAGGCATCACGACCAACCAGATGCCGCCTTTCTTATCTTTGATAAAAAGATTTTTGCAATGAAGGCCGGGAATTTTGTCGTGCCAATCGCGCCCATCTTCGACTGTGAACATAGGTGGATGATCGATGGTGTTATGTTGAATACCCAATTGATCAAAGAGTGAGAAGAGTTGAAGAGGTGTTGCAGGCATTAGCGTGCTACCGGCATCCATTGTACATCATCAATATTTTCTGTGCCTGCGCAGAGCATAATGAGCCGGTCAACACCGAGGGCTATGCCAGCGCTCTCGGGCAGGCCAAAACGTAAGGCTTCAATGAAATCAACATCAATGGGGTAGCGCTCACCATATAATTTTTCTTTCAAATCCATATCATCTTGAAAGCGACGCAGCTGTTCATCAACATCGGTAAGTTCTGCAAAAGCATTGGCTATTTCATAGCCGCAGATATAAAGCTCAAAACGCTCGGCTAAACGTGGATCTTCTGCTTTGGGCCGTGCGAGGGCTGCCATGCTGATGGGGTAATCGCATAAGAAAACAGGAACGTCCTTACCAAGAAAGGGCTCAATCTTTTCACTCATCACGCGAAAGAAGAGATCGTCCCACGTATCACCATCACTGACACGTATGCCAATCCGTTTGACTTCTTTGGAGAGTAGCGCTGTATCCGGATTGCGTGGGTCTGGTGCTGTATCAAGTAGATCGATATCGGCATAGCGCTTAAAAGCACCAGCGACCGTCAGCATTTCCCAGGGTCGGAACGGATTGCAGACCATATTGTTGGCATTCAGTAATTCACGACCAGCAGCTTTAACAGCAGCGCGCACCAAAAGAGTGCAATCGCGCATGATATCTTGAGTTGTTGCTTCAGTCCGATACCATTCCAGCATCAAAAATTCTGGATGATGGCGTGAGGAGCGTTCGCCATTGCGAAAACAGTGAGCGATCTGAAAAATTTTTGGCAAACCGGCAACCAACAGTTTCTTCATCGCGAATTCTGGGCTGGTATGAAGATAATAGGTTTGTGAGGGTGATCCGCCATGAGGGTCGCGGAACTCGGTTTTAAACGCATGAAGATGCGCTTCATTACCTGGCGAGATTTGTAAGGCAGGGGTATCAACTTCTGCAAAACCTTCCGTAGCGAAATAACTACGCAAGGCTTGGATCACACGTTGGCGTGTTTCTAAGTGCGGCTTACGGCGTGCAAAATGAGAAGGATGCCATGCGGATGTCATGGCCACGCATTAGCAGATTAGAATTGATAATGCATGCCTATATTGACGGTATGTAAGTTCACGCGCTGGGCGCTGTTGCTCGTGATTGCAGGATCGCCACCCATTGAGAACCCAGCCTTATAATCCAACGACATATCCCAAGCTTCACTCATTTGATAATTCACCCCAGCGCCAACGCGTGCCAAGGGGACCATGGCGCCACCCTTCATGTTGAGACTGCTGAGTGAGGGTGTGCTGGAGCGTTCCCACATCGCCATACCGATGCCACCCGACATATAAGGTTTAATAGGCAGGCCAGTGCCAAGATCAGATTTGAAACTGTATTTACTGTCCAGCATCAGAGCATAGACGCGCTGATCACCTTCCATTTCAGCGGTGCGGTCACGGCTGAAGGTGCTGGTACCATCTTTCAAATAATTAGGAATGGAAGGATCAACACCAGAAGCGCGGCCAGAGAAAAGTCCGCCCGATACATTCAGCCCATCATTTTTGCCTTGATAAATACTGTGCGCACTTCGTGATGCCAAAGCTTCTCTCAGGACGCGTGATGAAGAAGAGCTGCCTACAGTGATATCGGCTTGAGCGGGATGAGCTGTAATCAGGAGGGCGCAAACGAAAACCGCGCCACATTTTTTCTGAAAACATGATTGAGAAATAATCATCGCCATGAATTCACCCCAGAAAAAACATCATACGCTAAAAAAAGGATTTTTTCCACGAGGGTGCAGGTGCGAAGAGAGCAGCAAAAACGAGAAACGTCTTTTGAATCAATCTGGGCAGAAATTTCCCGCCGTGAATGAAGCCGAGCGTGCTTCTTAAGTCACTACCATTCCTAGTGGGTCAGTTGAATTGAAACGCAATTTGCCCGTTTTGACCCGGCGGATTGAATAAATCCCTGCGTAAATAGCTCTTTTGCTTGTTAAAACCGATGCGTTTGCAAGCTAAATCAAAGCGTTGGCTGATAAGATCAGCATAGGGACCTGTGCCAACCATACGTTCACCCCATTCCGCATTATAGAGTTTGCCGCCGCGTACTTGGCGTATCAAAGAGAGGACGTGCGATGCGCGCTCGGGCCTATGTGTTCTGAGCCATTCTTCAAAAAGATTTTTAAGTTCATGCGGAAGACGCACAACTGTATAGGCAGCGCTTCGTGCACCATGTTCAAAAGCGGCTTCTAAAAGATTTTCCATTTCCATATCTGTGAGAGCAGGAATAAGGGGCGCCGTCATGACCATCACAGGAATACCTGCGTCACTGAGAGCTTTGATCGTTGCAAGTCGACGATAAGGTGCAGCCGCACGTGGCTCCATAACGCGCGCAAGATCAGGATCAAGCGTGGTGAGTGAAAGGGCAACCTTAGCCAGACCTTTAGCGGCCATCGGTGCGAGAATATCAATGTCACGTGCGACGAGTGCTGATTTTGTGATGATCATCAAGGGATGATTATATTGGGCAAGAATTTCAACAATGCGGCGCGTTAAACCAAGGCCGCGTTCGACAGGTTGATAACAATCTGTATTACTGCCGAGGGTAATGGTTTCAGGCTGATAATTTTTTGCGGCTAACTCACGTAATAGAACCTGAGGCGCATCGGGTTTATAGAAAATTTCCGTCTCGAAATCGAGACCAGCTGAAAATCCCAAATAACTATGTGAGGGGCGGGCGAAACAATAAATACAACCATGCTCACAGCCACGATAAATATTGATCGAGCGCATTTGTCCTACATCTGGAGAGGTGATGTAATTAATCACTGTACGGCTGGTGTCGATATGGAGATTAGTTTTGAGTTTTTGCTCCCACTCTTCTTCCTGCAGGAGTGTTCCCATCCAACCATCATCGGTTGTTACTGAGGTGTAACGCTCAAACCGACCTTCCGGGGCACTGACTGCGCCACGGCCGTTTTGGGCTTGTGGGGGAATGGTATCGACCATGTGCAAATTTAAAACAGTCCTTACAAAATGTAAAGAACAAAACATGAACATTGATCACGGCGGTAGATTATCGCAAAAGGTATGCATTACGATTCAGGGGTTGATTCGTTTTGTGGGGTTGGGATTTGGGGCAGCTGCATTTGCCTAGTCATCCTATACGGCGCGCCTTTACGGTGGCGGCTTACGCTAGCGTTCTCCCCCTTTCTTCTGTGTATCCAATCGTATCAAACGCGGAAAACTCAACGAGCGATGTTGTTTTTGTTTCAGTTCCTTTGAAG
>JBASWO010000180.1:0-4211 GCA_049276515.1 Alphaproteobacteria bacterium | reverse complement strand
CGGCAACAGCACGACGCAGCAGATCATCACGCACATCATCCTGCAAAGCTTGTGCGTCATTTTCTTCGATCACAGCAAAATGTGGTGGCAAACCAGCTTCTAAAGGAAAACGCCGAAGAATTTCTTGGCAGAAAGCATGAATGGTACGAATACGCATGCCACCAGGACAGGCTAAAACGCGCGCAAACAAACGCCGCGCTTCGATCATTTGTTTTGGATCAACCTGAGTATTCTGAAGTTTATGAATATCTTCGCCAAGTTCTGCATCCGTGCATGTCGCCCAGAAACTTAGCTTATCTGTAATGCGGTTTGACATTTCGGCTGCAGCAGCCCGCGTATAGGTCAGACACAAAATGCGTTGGGGCGAGACACCATCAAGCAAGAGTCGCGTAACGCGATTGGTCAGAACTGTCGTTTTACCAGACCCTGCTGAAGCATTGACCCAAGCTGAAAGTGAAGGGTCCGATGCCCGGCGCTGACGCACTTCGGGAGCCAAAACATCCATATCTTCAGCATTTTGTCGGGCAGGATTGATCATTGATCCTCCTCAGTCCGACCCCATTCAGCTAAACGCGCTAAATGCGCGTAATCATCGTAACGTGGCTGTAAATCAGGCTTTGGGACAGCCTGATAAGGCGTTGTAGGATCGGAAAATTTCTCTACTAACTCCTTCACCCCTGCACGTGCTGCTTCCATTAATTCGGGTAAGGGCAGATTGACGGGCTTTATGTCAGCGATATCGCGACCGCCATGGAGTTTCCAATAAGCTAGCTCTGATGTTTCTGAGGGTGGCACATCTTTAAACCCACCTTCTGCAGCTATCAGACTGAGTAAAGGCAATTGTGGCTCATAACCAGATTTTACATCTTCCTTTGATGGCAAACCGCCTGTTTTATAATCAATGATGGCAAGGCCATCCGCTGTTTGGTCGATACGATCAGCCCGCCCCTTTAAAGACAAACCACTCAGCGTCATCTGTCCTTCAGCTTCAGCTTGTAGAACTTTGATGCCTTCAGACCTACGTTCTGCTTCATTTGCAACAAACCATGCAGCGACGCGCTCAAAGCGTGGCCACCAGATGGCTGTAACTTCAGGATGATGCTCCATATCAGCAAAAACTTTTTTGCCAATCACCAGCAATTCATCAAGCGCATTGGCGGGCAAAGAAACGGGATATTTAGTGATGAATTGATCTAGTGCCTCATGAATGAGATTACCACGATCAGCAGCATCTGGATCAGCATCTAAGGGATCTAATTTTCTTAATCTCAAAATATATTTGGCATAGATTGAGTAAGGATTGCGTCGCCAAGTTCCAATATCTGTTACGCGCAACTGGCTTGGTCGGCTTGCAACAGGTGGGCAAGGCTCAGGTGCGGCACAAGGCTTGATCGTTTGTGGCTCATCTAATGTACGTGACCAGGCTTGCCAGGGCTGTCCATCTTCTAATACGTCATGTTCTTTTGTACTGTAGCCAATTGCTTTTAAGACAGTATCAAGCTGTAATAAAAAACGTGAAGGTACAGTTGGGGCGTTTCCAGCTCGTTTTGAACGCGTCAAATAAACGTCTTTTGCATGGACCAATTGAACAAAGTCATGAGCTGCAAGGCCAATGCGGCGCTCAGGCGATGGTAGTCCAAATTGTTTTTTCATAGGCCGCGACATCCAAGGATCGATGGGAGGCTCAGGCGGCCAGCTACCCTCATTCAGTCCACCCAGAATAACGCAATCTGCCTGCAAAAGACGGGCTTCTAATACACCGAGGATGCTGAGGCGCGGATGCTGGCCATAGGCAGGCCGAATAATCTTGGTGCGTAAAAGCTCAGCAAATAAAGCGCTGTAGTCGTCTCCCGTCATGACAGGAAAACCAATTGCAGCAGCTTGCAATTCACTTAGCCACTCGGTTGCCTCTTCCCCTGCATGACCAACCCATAAGCGATCAGATCCTTTTTCATTATCAGACGTTGCCAACTGTTCGGCCATAGCAATATGCGCCTTGATACGATCCACAAAAGGTAAAGGCTCTGACCAGTTTTTTGTTATGATACTGAGCTGTTCTTTTAATTGATCCAGCCATGGAGATTTCTCTGGTCGGTCGGTGCGCCAAACATTTTTTTCGACATCGCGTGCTGCAGCTCTGCATTCAGCAGGCGATAATCTGCAAGCGGCAAAAGGGTGTTTGAGCAAAGAAAGATAATCGACTGGTGTGGCGTGTGGTGCGCAAGCATTTAAAACATCGAGCAAAAAGGAGCCAATAGGTTGATGGGCAAGTGGACTGCCCGCAGAGTCATTTGCCGTAATATTCCAGCGTTTGAGCAAAGAACTCACCCGTTCAGCTAAGGCACGATCCGGCGTTATAAGTGCTGCCGTTTTATCTGGTGTTTGCAGAACACCCCGCATGATAAGCGCTATGCTTTGCGCTTCTTCTTGGACTGTATCCAACTCAAGCTTAGCCAAGCCCTCAAAACTGATGGCAGGAATATCAGACGTTTTTAAATGTCTCCATTCATGTGTTACTTCTGCTGGACGCATCGCTTCATTGAGGAACCGACTACGAGGTGACACACTTTCATCTTGGCACCAATTTTTTACATCGCGCCGTTCAAGTTTCATACTTTCAAGCAACTGCTTCATACCAAATTGAGGATGAATATCATCCACACTCTGCCAAGCCTCTTCATCAAGAGTTTGATCAAGTCCCGGCAAAATAACTGTGCCCGATGTCATCGAGGCAATAACAGCTAGCAATTCTCGTGTGGCCGGCATGCTACCCGTCGATCCTGCAGCAATGACGGGGTAAAGAGGTGGTTGCTTACGCCACGCATCAGCCTGCGCCTTCAGAATAAGATTGCGACGATGGGCCGGATCAATGACCTTTTCACTCGCTAAAATTTTTGGCCATTCTTGGGTCAGAATTTCAAGAAAAGCGACTGTCTGCTGCCAGTGTTCAGCCAGATTACCGCGTTCTTTCTCAACTAAAGTGGGCAGTTTTTTAAGATCACAATTCTCGATTTGCACCTGATCTAAAAAGAGAGCTAAAGCCTGCGCTAACTGTACGGCCTGCTCCAAAGGCATAGCATCATCACGTGCACTGACCAACCGCGTTAGAAGAAGTTGGCGACGCAAAGGCGCTATAGCCGGCGGAATGTCTGTATTGAGATCTCTATCAGCAAAGTAAAATTCCTCTTCATCTATATCACCTAAAGGCTGCATACGCGGCAATAAAGCCGACTTACTTTTTAGGCGCTTTAAAAATGCATCACGCAAATGGCGACAGGAGCGCCGCGTTGGTAAGAGAATTAAGCTATCTGATAATTTAAAAACATCACCACCGGCACGATTAATCAAGCCATCAGCGAGTGCGTCTAGAAAAGCGAGGTGACTTGGAATGGTATAAAGCGCGCGGGCCATACCTACCAGCCTTGGCCGGATGCCAGTAATGCATTCGCTTTTTCGAGGTCTTGGGGTGTACCGACATGATAACAGCTGCCGGTATGCTCAAGACCGTACAATTTACCCGCTGTTTCTGCTCTATTGAAAAGTATATTATTGGAAAAGATATTATCGGAGATATGTGAGAATAATTCGGGTTTTAGAATCTGTGCTGAGATAAAAACATAAGGTAGGGGCGGCAAAATATCAGCGCGTCTTAACTGGCCATTGATGAGAGCAAAATCACCCTTGCCACCAAAACCTTTGGCTGCTTCTCGGGCCATTACCAAAAGAAGCATATCCATTTTCACTGGATCCCAAAAATGCTGCATACGGCCAAGACTTGGCTCTTTTTGATCCATCCACGGCAAATCGGCATTCAGTGCAAAAAAGGGTTTACTCTCAAAATGGGATAAAGCTTTTTTGATACCGCCCCCCGTATCTAAAAGCTCAGTCTCACGTGAAATAATAATCTCAATATCTTTGCGGTTCTTGAGATGCGTTTCAATCTGTTCAGCCAAGTAAAAAGTATTGACGACGGCAC
This sequence comes from Alphaproteobacteria bacterium, assembly GCA_049276515.1. GTDB lineage: Bacteria > Pseudomonadota > Alphaproteobacteria > UBA9219 > UBA9219 > JAATFY01. The sequence goes on along the minus strand of JBASWO010000180.1, from coordinate 235 downwards.
GCTTTATGCCGACAGCAACCAATTTATCAAGTGCATGATCGAGCATGGTCTTACCGCCAACCTTCAATAAAGGTTTGGGCGTTTGCAAGGTTAGGGGACGCATGCGCAGTCCCTGCCCTGCCGCTAGAACCATGGCCGTATCAGAAAATACAGGTGTCATAGGGTTAATATGCCCATAAATATTGATGATATGAAACTATTTCTATAACGGCCTCTGGTCTATAAAATGTGGCGG
>JBASWO010000179.1:0-3479 GCA_049276515.1 Alphaproteobacteria bacterium | reverse complement strand
ACAAAAGCCTGGGCCAATGGATAATCATCGGTAATTGTCAGATGGATAAAGGGCTTTTTGCCTGCGGGAATGAGGGATTCGAGGCGTTTGAGGGCACCCCCCGTTAATTTCATGGTGGGTTGGCCCGATGGCAAATTGACCACACCCATATCTTTCCAGAATACGCCTTGATTGAGGCCGGTGCCCAAAGCTTTGGCGCAAGCCTCTTTAGCCGCAAAGCGCTTGGCATAAGTGGGAATGGGATCAGCGCGCTTGGCTGCTTTTGCTTTTTCTACATCTGTATAAATACGATTGAGAAAACGCGCGCCATAACGCTCGACCGTTTTTTCGATCCGGCTGATATCAATAAGATCACTCCCAATACCAATAATCATTTTCGGACCTTATCTAGTATCTGTCGCATACGACCAACCGACTCGATCAAGCCTACAAAAAGTGCTTCAGCTACTAAAGCATGGCCAATATTGAGTTCAACAATCTGCGGGATAGCCGCAATGGCTTTGACATTATCATAATCAAGCCCGTGTCCGGCATGCACCTCAAGCCCTAATTGATGGGCTTGCTTTGCGGCAGCTTGGATTTTCTTGAGCTCATGTTTTTGTTTGATGCCTTTAGCATTACAGTAAGTGCCTGTGTGCAACTCGACTGCCGCAGCACCTGTTGCGTAAGCCGCTGCCACTTGCTGAGGGTGAGGATCAATAAAAAGCGAAACACGGATCCCAGCCGCAGCCAGATCATTGACGATGCGCGCTAATTTGGTACCACCTTTGACAACATTAAGACCACCTTCTGTTGTGATCTCTTGACGCTTCTCAGGCACGAGACAGACAGCATGCGGCTTAAACTTAAGCGCAATCTTTCGCATCTCTTCCGTTGCAGCCATTTCAAGATTGATAGGAAGAGGCACATGCTTACAAAGGCGCGCAACATCTTCATCCATCACGTGCCGGCGGTCTTCGCGTAGATGAAAGGTAATACTGTTAGCCCCACCGATAATCACCGGTTCAATTGCTTCTAAAAGATCGGGTTTGGCAAGATAATGGCGTTTGCGCGCATTACGCACAGTTGCCACATGATCGATGTTGATGCCGAGCCGCAGTTTTGGCATGGTCTTTCGCCTATTCAAAATTACTATTTTCGGATGCCCCATTTATGGCCCAAGCGCAAGCCAGTCTTTTACTTGATCTGCCCCAGGAGGAAACGGCTACACCTTTAATGGCGCAGTATTTGGCCCTTAAAGCACAGCATAAAGATTGTCTCCTTTTCTTTCGCCTGGGTGATTTTTATGAATTATTTTTTGAAGATGCAGAAAAGGCCTCCAAAACTTTAGATATTGCCCTGACACGTCGCGGTCAGATGAATGGACGGGATATACCCATGTGCGGTGTTCCCGCACATTCCTATGAAGGCTATCTCGCAAAATTGATCAAACACGGTTTTCGCGTTGCTCTCTGTGAGCAAAAAGAGTCGCCCGAAGAGGCAAAAAAGCGTGGGGGCAAATCCATCGTTATGCGCGATGTGGTGCGCATTATTACGCCCGGCACAATTACCGAAGACAGTTTACTCGACGCCTCTTCTGCTAATTATCTCGTTTGCCTAGCCACAGTTGGAGATGAGATTGGTCTTGCTTGGCTTGACCTCGTCTCGGGCCAACCCTTCACGCAAAATGTTTCGCCCGCTGAATTGGCAGGATCTTTAGCGCGCATTGATCCCTCAGAAATTTTGATTGCCCAACGCCTCATTGAAAAACCAGAATTGTTTGAGACACTCGCCCCATGGCGAGATCAGCTAGCCCCGCAACCGAATAGCCGCTTCGATAGTGAAAATGCCGAACGCCGCATCAAGACACTTTATCATGTGAGTGAGCTGACAGCGTTTGGGGATTTTGCGCGATCTGAAATTGCCGCACTTGGCGCTCTCCTGGACTACGCCGAATTAACCCAAAAAAGTGATTTGAAACATGTCGCGCGCCCTCAAAAAGTGGCAACGGCTAAATCTGTCCTGATTGATCCTGCGACGCGCCGCAATCTTGAGCTCACTCGCAGTCTGACAGGCGAGCGGCAAGAGAGCCTTTTAGCTACTATCGACCGAACCATGACAGGTGCTGGAGCACGTCTTTTAGCGACGCGTCTTATGGGACCATTGACTGACGTTGCGGCCATTGAAAACCGTTTGGACGCCATTGAATTTACGATGCAACACAAAGAGTTGCGTAGAGATCTTCGTCTATATCTCCAACACTCGCCCGATCTTGAACGTGCCCTTGCGCGTCTAGCCTTAGGACGAGGCGGACCCCGAGACCTTGCCTCGGTTCGTGAGGCTCTGAAGCAGGCCGAAAGCATACGAAAAGCCCTCATAGCTGAGCCCAAAAAACTGCCAAACGAATTGAAGCTTGAGGCCGAAAAACTCGGTGAACATCAGTCTTTGATTGATCGGTTGCAGCGCGCTTTGGCAGCTGATCTTCCAATGTTGGCCCGTGATGGCAATTTCATTGCCCGCGGCTATGCACCACAGTTGGATGAACTTGTTACTTTGCGCGATGACAGCCGCCGCCTCATAGCAGGTCTGCAACAAAACTATATTCAAGCCAGTGGCGTGAGCGCTCTCAAGATCAAACATAATAATGTGCTTGGTTATTATATAGAAGTGACTCCAACGCATGCCGACAAGCTTTTGGCGAACAAGGATTTATTTATTCACCGTCAAAGCTTGGCGAGCGCCATTCGCTTTACGACTGTTGAGCTCTCAGAGCTTGAGCGTAAAATTACGGAAGCCGCTGATAAAGCCCTCGCCGTAGAGATGCAGCTTTTTGCTGATTTAGTGCTTGAGGTTCATGGACGCGTTACAGAACTGAGGCGTACAGCTGAGGCTATGGCAGTGATTGATGTCACCGCAGCTTTGGGTGAACTTGCTATTGAGCAAAATTATGCGCGCCCCAAAGTCGATACTTCGCTCAACTTCAACATTAAGCAGGGCCGCCATCCTGTTGTTGAACATGTGCTGAAAAAAAATCATAGCGGCACACAATTTGTTGCCAATGATTGCGATCTTGCTCCCGCAACACGGCTTTGGCTTTTAACCGGCCCCAACATGGCAGGCAAATCAACCTTCCTCCGCCAAAATGCCCTTATTGCTCTTTTGGCTCAGATGGGAAGTTTTGTTCCTGCAGCTTCAGCTCATATCGGCATTATCGATAGGCTTTTTAGCCGCGTTGGCGCAGCTGATGATCTGGCCAGAGGCCGCTCAACTTTCATGGTCGAGATGGTAGAAACGGCCGCTATTCTCAATCAATCCACTGAACGGGCTCTCGTTATCCTTGATGAAATAGGTCGCGGCACAGCCACCTATGACGGACTTTCTATTGCCTGGGCTACGATTGAACATCTTCACGAAATGAATAAATGCAGAGCTCTTTTTGCAACCCATTATCACGAACTCACCTCACTCACATCAAAACTCCCCGCCCTTCGGTGTCATAC
>JBASWO010000178.1:0-13257 GCA_049276515.1 Alphaproteobacteria bacterium | reverse complement strand
GAGTACACCTTGACAATGAATTTTTAACGAATCCTTACGATTAAAGACCTAATCGCTTGATTTACCTTCTATTTCTTCGAAATTGAAGTGATCTTGCTAAAAAAGGAGGCGACAAAAGAGCGCGATTTGTCCTGAGGCTGGGCGGCTGCCTCAAGACCTTTGGCCATCGCCTTACCCAGCTCGACCCCAGGTTGGTCGAAAGAATTGATGTTCCAGATCACACCTTGTGTAAAAACTTTATGCTCATAAAGAGCCAGCAACAAACCTAAATGATAGGGATCAAGTTTATCGAGTGTGATGACATTGCTTGGGCGATTACCCGCATAGCGATCAAAGGGTGACGTTGTTTGCTGCTGACCAAAAGCTAAAGCACCTGCCTGCGCCATCATATTGGTCAGCAAAGCGCGGTGATGTTCGGGTTGCTTTAAATCATCAGAGACGATGCCAATAAAATCAGCGGGCACGCATTCAAAACCTTGATGTAACCATTGGTGAAAACTATGTTGGCCAACAGTCCCACACTCCCCAAAAATAATCGGACCCGTTGCATAATCAACAGTTCGACCATCGCGTGTTATAGACTTACCGTTACTTTCCATATCCAATTGCTGAAGATAGCGCGGCAAATCACGTAAGCGTTCACTGTAAGAAAGGATCGCCAACGCTGGCGCATCCCAAAAATTACGGTTCCAAACGCCAAGCAACGCCATAAGGACAGGGATATTCTTATCTAAAGGCGCATTGCGGAAATGCTCGTCCATTACGGCAGCGCCATCACATAGTTTTTTGAAATGATCCATGCCCAGAGCAAGAGCAACACTCAAGCCAACCGCCGACCAAAGGCTATAGCGACCGCCTACCCAATCCCACATCGGAAATATATTGTCAGGACTGATACCAAATTTTTCGACTTCTACCGCATTCGTTGAAACTGCAACGAAGTGTTGTGCAACTGCTTGATCTCCGAGAGCTGCTGTTAGCCATTGCCGCGCTAAACGAGCATTGGCCAAAGTTTCTTGGGTCGTGAATGTTTTAGAAACGACGACAAACAGCGTTTCGGCAGGATCTAAAGCTTTAAGGGTCGACACCAAATCAAAAGCATCAATATTCGCAACAAAATGAGTTGTGAGGTTGGAGGCGTCTGACACCAGGGCATTCACAGCCAAGCGTGGGCCTAAATCTGAACCCCCAATCCCGATATTGACGATATGGCGGATAGGCTTATTCGTAACACCCTTCCATTGGCCTGAGCGCACATCACTCGTAAATCGCGCCATTTTCTCGTGTACGGCTTGAATATCTTCTAAGACATTACGGCCATCAACTAAAAGCGCCTCTTTGTTTTTAGTGCGCAGCGCCACATGCAAAACCGCACGATTTTCGGTGGCATTAATTTTGTCACCGCGGAACATACGTGCGCGCATAGCATCAAGAGATTGCTGCTCTGCCAACCTTACTAAAAGCTCAATTGTTTTGGATGTCGTTCGTTGAAAAGCATAATTGAAATGCAAGCCTTCGCAGGCAACGTCGCACATTTCAAGACGTGCAGCGTCCTGCAAAACCAAATCACCAAGCGATTGAGCTTTGAGATCGTCTCTATGTTTGAGAAGCGCCTGCCAAGCCGGGCTTTCTTTAAGGGAAACAACCATCAGTTGGCCACCAATTCGCGTGTTTGGGTCGGCTGAATACCTTCAGGCTTACCGACCATGCTGAGATTGAGTTTATCGGGGTTAAACCATTTTGTAATCACTCGCCGAATATCTTCAGCCGTCACTTGGCGCAACAATGTTGGGCGACGATCAAGATAATCGCGTCCGAGATTTTCAAGCTGCATCTCAACGAGTACAGCAGCAATTTTATCAGTCGACGTCATAGCAAGTGGCGTAGCCCCTGTTAGATAGTCCTTAGCGGCGTTGATGTCCTTCTCGGTTGCCCCATCCTTATAAAAGCTACGCATGGTGGCAAGCGTGATCTTCCACGCTTCGGCCGTTTTATCATTATCGGTTGAAGCCTCACCTATAATAACGGCCCCAAAATCCATAGGTGATAAATCCGTGCCAATACCATAGGTAAGTCCCGCTTTATCGCGCACTTCATGCATAAGGCGCGAGGCAAACCCGCCGCCACCCAAGATGTAATTGGTGATTTCGGCAGCATACCAATCAGGATCATTGCGCTTGGGGCCAGGCATTGCAAAAAGCAATTGGGTTTGCGTTCCTTCACGTGGCACGAGAATAGTAGCCGGTTCTGCAGATAAAGTGAGTTCAGGAATAACGGCCAGCTTAGCCTGAGCTGGAACCACACCAAAAATAGCATCTAGAAATGAGGCTAATTCCTCAGGCGTTATATCACCAGCCACAGCAACGGTTAGATTGTCGCGCGCGAGATGATCCGTTGCAAAGTTTTTAATATCTTCGCGTGTGAGTGAAGCCAATGTTGCGGTTGAGCCTAGACGTCGCGCGCCGTAGGGGTGATGAGCAAAAATATGTTGAAAAAGGGCATAACGAGATTGCCAGTCGGAACTTCCTAATTGCATACGCAAGGCCGCCAATTGCTGGTTACGAAGGCGCTCAATATCGTCTGCTGCAAAACGAGGTTCTGTAAGAGCTAATCGTAAGAGTTCTGCAATTTTATCCTTATCTTTGCTTAGTCCTTTTGCACCACCATAAATGGCGTCGCGCCCTGCAGTAAAACTTATATTGATCGAATAATCAGCCATCTGCTGCTGAAAGGCGGAAGCATCATAGGGCCCCGCTCCTGCCGTCAAAAGCTCAACGGTCAAATTTGTGAGACCTTGCTTTTCAACCGGATCTTGCTCGACACCACCTCGAAAAGCGAAGTGAATAGAGATTAAAGGCAATTTATGATCTTCAACCAACCAGGCTTTAATACCGCCCTTACTTTCGACTTCTTGAATTGTCGTGGCATAGGCTGGCACAATGAGCAGCGTCATCATGAGAATGAGTAAGGAGACTAATCTCATTTTTTGTGTGCCTCACTTGCCTTAGGATCTGGCAAAAGAGATGCCATGATATGACGCGGATTTGCGATCAAGCTTTTGAGGGCTGCATTTACATCCTTGGGCGTCACAGCTTCAATACGCTCAGGCCATGCCTCGACATCCTCAACTGTACCCCCTGTTGCAAGCGCCATCCCAAAGGAATAGCCGGGCATCATGAGACTATCGCGCGCAAATATGGCCGCACGCTTTAAGCGCTCACGCGCACTAACGATGGTCGCATCATCAATGCCGCTTTCTGCGAGACGCTTTAATTCCTTACGTAATGCTTTTTCTAATTGCTTGATATCTTTTCCAGGATTGGGTGTCAGTCCAATGCTGAATATAGCATCGCCGCGCGCATCGCCGTCATAGCCAGCATCAACGCCGCTGGCGAGACCTTCTACTTTAACCAAATGACGATATAAAACACCCACCTCGCCACCACCCAATGTTTGCGCCAAGACTTCATAGGCGTAAGCTTCACCCTTCTTTTGTGTCGTATAGGACGGCACAACAGCATTGAAGACAAGTTGTGGCTGCTGCACGCGTGCATCCACCATAGAAAAGGATTTCTGTTTATTGACAGGAACGCTCGCAATTTTTTTGCGTTTAGGTATGTCGCGCGGTGCTACTTTGCCAAACGTTGCAAGCGCAATACCTTTGACTTCTTCAGGTGTCACATCGCCGGAGACAACAACAACGGCGTTATTGGGGGCATAGTGACGCTGATAAAATTCTGCAGCTTTAGCGGCATCAAGCTTTTCAATTTCTGTCTTCCAACCAATGACCGGAGCGCCATAGGGATGGTTTGGCAATAAAAGGCTACGAACTTTTTCTGAAAAACGCCCCGTCGGACTATTATCAGTGCGCTGCTGACGCTCGCTCAAAACAACATTCAGCTCAGGCAGAGCTGTTTCTGGTTTAATAACCAGGTTTTGCATCCGATCAGCCTCCATCTGCATGATCATAGGCAAGCGATCGGCAGCAACCGTCTCGTGATAGGCCGTATAATCATAGGAGGTAAAGGCATTGTCGTTGCCGCCTTGGGCCGCAATCATTTTACTAAATTCACCAGGCGCCATGCTTGTGGTGCCACGAAACATGAGATGTTCAAGATAGTGAGCAAGGCCTGTTTTGCCTTTATCTTCGTCACCAGAGCCCACTTTGTACCAAACCATTTGATTGACGGCCGGCGCCAAATGATTGGGCACCACAATCAATTGCAGGCCATTATCAAGCGTGTAACTGGTCGGATAAAAAACGGCAGCATGCACTGTGACGGGAAAAACCAGTACACAGCCTAAAAGGAGGGCACGTAACATTAGAGTCCGAGCCAGCCCGTCTTTTTCTTCTCAATAATAGGAGTTGCTGTCTTCGTGAGCGCTTCGCCCTTATCTTTTGCTTCTTTAATACGCTCAGCTTCCTTGACAGGATCAACGACGGTGCCGGGCTTAGGTGGTTCTCTCCACCAAAGAATTTCATCAATAAGATGCTCGGAACCCACAACTTTCTCAGCCGCTTCGCGGTCAACCACTTCACGGATATTAGGATCAGCCTTAGCTGCACCTGTCGTTTCAAGCAGAGCTTTTTCAGCAGGTGACAGGTCCGTTGTATCAACAACCTTACCATCAGGTCCAAACAAGGCGTCACTCGCACGCTTTGATAAATTGATATCTTGCGGACGCGGCGCGCCTGGTTGGGGGGCACGCAAACCAAAATCAGGCGGCATCGACAAAGGCGGGCGATCTGCTACCGCAAACTCGTCAGGTGGGTTACGACCCAAACCCAAACTTTCGCGTACAGAGCCGCAGGCAGAAAGGCTGATCGCGGCAATACCTAAAACCATAATCAAGCGTAGTGATGTCATTCCGATACCTTGGTTGGCAATTTTGGCAATAATATGCCGGGGTGGCAGAGATTCTTACCCTTTTTAACGCCCTCTGACCAGACTATCCAGCAACAAGAGGCCAACACCCACAACAATAGCAGCATCAGCTATATTAAAGGCATACCAGTGATAGTCACGATAGTAGAAATCAAGGAAATCAAACACCGCGCCATAGCGCACACGGTCAATAACGTTACCGATAGCGCCACCCATAACCATGGCGAGACCAAATGAAACCTTCATGCTTGAGGTGCGCCATAACCAGCGGCCCAGCAGTCCAATAATAACGGCGGCTACAACAATCAGAAAGTAAGACACATACATATGGTCGAACTTACTGAACAACCCAAAGGTAATGCCCTTATTCCAGACCAGAACCAAATTGAAGAAGGAATTGACGATGACGTAATGTGGAGGCTGTATCACCTGACCCATCGCCCACCATTTTGTGAGCTGATCAACCAGCACAACAAGGGCCATTAGATAAAGAGCCATGGTAAAGCGACGATGCGCGATCATGCAGCAGCTTTCTTGTTGGTTACGGCGTCATCACACCGCAGACAAAGATCAGTATGTTTTTGCTTACCCACTTCTGGCAAGACCTGCCAGCAGCGTTCGCACTTAGCACCAGCTGCCATTTGGACGACAACGCCAATACCTTCAACATCCGCTAAAGTGAAAGCGCCATCGGGTACTGCGCTTGTCATGAGCGTCAGAGATGAGCTGATAGAAACTTCAGCAAAATCAATCGACTCCAACAAAGTTTTATACTCAGACTTTATGTAAACAGTAGGGTGAGCCTGAAGGCTTGAGCCAATTTTTTTGTCGTTACGAGCCAATTCCATAGCTCCCGTAACCACACGACGCAGATTACGGATTTGCTCCCATTTCTCAGCCAAAGCTTCATTTTTCCAGTCTTTCGGTACGGATGGGAAAGTCTGCAAGTGAATGCTGCTCTCAGTTTGCCCCTTCCGCATCAGATAAGCTTCTTCTGCGGTAAAGCAAAGGAAAGGTGCGAGCCACGCCGTTAAATGATTGAAGATATGCTCAAGAACTGTGCGCGTGGCTCTACGGCGCGTACTGTCAGCACGATCACAATAAAGACTGTCTTTACGCACATCGAAATAGAAAGCCGACAGATCACTGTTACAGAAATTATGTAATTCGGTCAGCATGTGGTTGTAATCAAATTTCTGGATATCGGCGCGGATTAGCGCATCCATATCATGAAGACGATGCAGAACCCATTTTTCGAGTTCAGGCATATCGGCATAAGGCAATTGTTCTTGAACACTCATGCCATCCAGAGCGCCGAGCAGATAACGCATCGTATTACGGAAACGACGGTAAAGGTCACCCATCTGCTTGAGAATTTCAGGCCCAATACGTAAGTCTTCGGTGTAATCCGAAGCGACAACCCAAAGGCGCAAGATATCGGCGCCCATTTTTTCATAAGTATCTTGAGGAGCAACAACATTGCCCATCGATTTTGACATCTTGCGGCCCTGCTCATCGAGCGTAAAACCATGCGTCAAAACTTTGTCATAAGGCGCACGCCCCATCGTGCCACACGATTCCAGCAAAGAGGAATGGAACCAACCACGATGCTGATCCGAGCCTTCGAGATAGAGAGAGGCCGGCCATTGCAATTCTGGCCATTCAGATGCACCCAGTTTTTGATTGAGACAGAAAGCGTGCGTGGCTCCCGATTCAAACCACACATCAACAATATCGAAGATTTGATGATAGTCCTCTGCTTTATATGAGGCGCCGAGGAAGTCTTGTGCCGATCTGCTGTACCATGCATCGGCACCTTCTTTATCAAAGGCATCAGCAATACGGTCCAGCACAGCTGTGTCTTTCAGAACTTCGCCACTTACTTTATGGACGAACAAAGCAATGGGCACACCCCACGCACGTTGACGACTGATGCACCAATCCGGACGGCTTTCAATCATGCCACGAATACGGTTCTCACCAGCGCCAGGATACCAATCCGTATCACCAATCGCTTGCATCGCTAATTCGCGTAAGGTTTTGGTTTGACCCTTTGCTTTCTCATCCATCGCAATGAACCATTGCGGTGTCGTGCGGAAAATAAGCGGTGCTTTAGAGCGCCATGAATGGGGATAGCTATGTGTAATATTGAGCTTGGCTAAAAGGGCGCTTGCTTCAAGCAAGGCCTTAATAACAGCACCATTCGCCTCACCCACTTTGCCATCGGGTTTATAGACATAAAGACCCTCAAAACCCTTAACACGTGGCAAATAGCGACCATCATCGCCAACAGTCTCGTCAAACTTTATCTTATGGTGCTGACCAAGTTTGAAATCGTCTTCACCATGGCCAGGCGCAATATGAACAAAGCCTGTACCCGCGTCGGTTGTAACAAATTCGCCAAAATAAAGCGGCACGTCATAGTCGAAATACCCCTCAGATCCAGAGCGCCCGCGGAATGGATGATGCGCAACTGTTCCCGCCAAATCCTCATGCTTTAATGTGGCCAATACCTTAAAACGGCTCACTTTCGTGTCTTTCGCAAATTGCTCTTGCAGACTTTCGGCAATAACAAGCTTATCGCCGACTTTTGCTAAAGCACCTTCAGCCACCTCTTCAACTTGCAAAAGCGCATAGTCAAAACCGCCAAAAGCAATCGCGCGGTTGGCGGGGATTGTCCAAGGTGTTGTTGTCCAGATGACAATTTTTGCACCTTCAAGAGCTTTGTTCTCTGTCTTCACAACAGGGAAGCCAACCCACAGCGTCGTGGACTTATGATCCTGATATTCAATTTCAGCTTCAGCGAGTGCAGTTTTTTCAACCACGGACCACATCACAGGTTTCACACCTTTATAAAGCAGTCCATTGAGCAAAAATTTATGGATCTCACGCACAATCTGCGCTTCTGCTTTCTTGGTCATCGTCAGATACGGATGCCCCCAATCCCCTGTTACACCGAGACGTTGGAATTCTTCTGATTGCACATTGACCCAATGCTGCGCGAAATTACGGCACTCAGAACGAAACTGTAGCTTTTCAACAGCGTCCTTATCTTGTCCTTTGGCGCGGTATTGCTCTTCAATCTTCCACTCAATCGGCAAACCATGGCAATCCCAACCCGGAACGTAAGGCGCATCAAAACCCAACATCTGATGGCTACGAACAACAACATCTTTCAGAATTTTATTGAGCGCATGACCAATATGAATATTACCATTGGCGTAAGGAGGGCCGTCATGAAGGATAAATTTTTCCCGCCCCTTAGCGACTTCACGCATTTTCTCATAGAGGCCCATAGCCTTCCAGCGCGCGAGAAGTTCCGGCTCTTTTTGTGGCAAGCTGCCACGCATGGGAAAGTCGGTTTTCGGCAGGAAAACAGTATCTTTGTAATCGGCTTTTTTCGGCTCATTCATCTTTAAGGCACCTGATTAAGAAGTGAGGCTAAGATACTGGTCTACCTTGCATCTCACAAGCGGCGTTTTAGCGAATAGCGGCGAGACGTGCCTTTGCACTCTCAATATCCAGCATGATTTGCTGGCGGAGGGCCTCGAGGTCAGAAAAGGCCTGTTCTGGGCGTATAAAATCGATCAATTCAACCTGCCAGTCCTGCCCATAAATATCGCCATCAAAATTGAAAAGATGAAACTCTAAAAGCTCGGTTTTGCCATCCACGGTTGGACGGATGCCAATATTGGCAACACCTTGATAGCGACTGGACTGACCAACAGGACCTGCATTCACGGCATAGACGCCAAAGCGAGGACGTAAATGCTCTCCCAAGCTAATATTGGCTGTCGGCACACTGAGCTCTCGACCACGCTGCGCTCCCGGTTGGATAACCCCGCAAATGGCCCACGGGCGGCCGAGAATATTTTCAGCTGTTTTCAGATCACCCGCCTGCAAAGCCTCGCGTGTACGCGATGAAGACATCACCTCGCCTTTGACATCACGAAAAGGCGTGACCTCTGTCACCCCTATATTATGTGGCGCTAACCAGCTGCGGAGATTTTGCATATTGCCGCCCCGGTCATGACCAAAAACAAAATCAAAACCAGCAATAATGTGTTGTGCACCACAATCTTCCATTAAAATCTTTTCGACAAAGACGCGTGGATCAAGCATGGAAAATTCTTTAGTAAAAGGAAGAACAATCACATTATCGATACCAAGACTCCTCAAAAGACGAATTTTGGTAGCCTCAGGCGTTAAACGAAAAGGTGGAATGTTGGGTTTAAAGACCGAGCGTGGATGCGGCTCAAGCGTCAAGACACAGGAGGGCACACCCATACCCTGCGCTTTATCTATGGCCGTTTTTACAACAGCCTGATGACCACGATGTACGCCATCAAAATTGCCCAAAGCAATAACACCGCCTTTGAGAGGCGCAGCTTGCGGATGAGAGGATAAAGGTGCCGTAGACATAGCTTATGATACGAAGAAATACTGACAAATCACAAGGACTCCTTTAACTTACAGCCCATGTCCTCTCCCGCTTTACTTCCCAACAGTAAATTTTTTGATCTCGGCGATGCAAAGCGCATGCGCTATGCGTTATTTGAGCCTGAAAAAGCGCACGCCACACTTTTAATCACACCCGGTCGTCGTGAATTTATTGAAAAGAAATTTGCTGAATTAGGCGAAGAGTTTTTACAACGTAATTTCCGCCTGATTATTGTTGAGTGGCGTGGTCAGGGATTATCCGATCGCTTGCTCACAGGTGCCCGCCGCCAACGCGATCATGCGATTACTTTTGATACGCATATTCAAGATCTCCATGCATTCTATGAAAAAGTCGTTCGCCCCTGCCAGACCGGCCCCCTTTTTGTTAGCGGACATTCCATGGGTGGCCATCTCATTCTCCGATGGCTGGTTGAGAAACAGATGTGTGATGCTGTTAAAGGTGTTCTTTTGACGGCACCCATGTTGGCTTTAGCTACCCTGCCTGCCCATACGGTTGCACGCGGTATGAGCTGGACAGCCGTCAAATTGGGCCATGGCGCTGATTATGCTCCCGCACAGCATGATTACGGTCCGCCTGATTATGATTTTAAAACCAATCCCCTCACCCATGATCCCGATCGCTTCGCGATTATGGAGAAATATTTTAAAGCACATCCAGATTTAACAGTATCTGGCGTAACGTGGGGGTGGCTGGATGCTGCCCTCAAATCCATGCATCACATTCAGCAGCGGCGCTATTTTGAACATCTTGATCTGCCTCTCTTAAACATCGTCGGTAGCGCTGATCGCGTAACACCCGCTGAGGAATTAAGCCGCGTCATTAAGCGCATGCCACGCGCTCAGAATATTGTTATTCCACATGCCTATCACGATATTATGAATGAGACAGATTTATACCGTCTTGAAGCCTGGAAACATATCGATGCGTTTCTAGCAAAACTCAAATTTAGCTAAAGCTGAGTTTAGCCTTACCCTTTGAGAGCGTGAGCGTTGTGCGTGCACCAACCGGCAGAGTTGTTAGATACTCGCCATGCCCACAGGGGAAATCAAAGCAGAGCGGTATATTTTCTGGCACAACATCAAGAATAATCTGTCGCAAACTTTTGCCATAAGGTTTGTCGCCCTTACGCACATGGCCGGATTCACCGTCACTTATATTCGTCATCTCACCAACAAGAACCGCCTTAACGCCCTTGAACTTTCCAGCCTGCATCATATGCCGCAACATGCGATCGAGCCGATAAAGCGGTTCATCCGTATCTTCAAGAAAGAGAATAGACCCTTTGCCTGACCAATCATTGGCTGTGCCAATCAGAGATTGCAGCAAAGCAATATTACCACCCACCAAAATACCTTTGGCGTGACCAGGACGCTCCGTTTTAACTTTGAAGGATTGTGATCTTTTTTTTCCACCCGATAATAATTTCAAGAGATCCGTTAAAGTTCTAGGATCATGCTTGTGAGCAAAGTTCCACATCATGGGACCATGATAAGTGACAAACCCACAGCGCTTTGTAATCGATTGCAGTAAAAGGGTGATGTCGGAAAAACCAACCAAAGGTTTGGGATGGCGTTTGATCTTTTTGTAATCAAGCTTATCAAGTAAACGAATAGAGCCGTTACCACCACGAGCACAAAAAATGGCATCAATACGCGGATCTGAAAACATATCTAAAAGTGCCTTCGCGCGGGCTTTGTCAGGTCCACCCAATTGACCATCACGTAGCTTATTTTGAGCGTGAAAAACCACCTGGTAGCCCTGTTTTTCTAGTAGAGCCCTACCTTTTTTATTCCAATCACTGCGCGCATGGCAGGCGGGTGCTACAATACCGATAGTGCCGCCCTTTTTCAGGCTTGGCGGAAATTGAGCCATGAAATCACCTCTTCCATTTAACCAGCGCAATGTTATCACATTCCTTGCGTGCGGCGAGAGGCAAGATGAGTGATTCACAAGACACCTTACTGAAATTGATCCATGAGACGAAGGCCGTTTCCATATGGAACCGTAAAACGGGGCCCGTTTTCTGGTACGCCGCCAGTGTCCCAGGTCCTTTTTATGTAAATACGGAATTAGCCATAGGGCCAGAAACATCTGCTCAACTTCTCAAGCTGATCACAGAGACGGTTGCATCCATAGCAGACCCCGCAGCACGAGCACAGAAAGTCGAGCAGGCCGTGCTCGCTGCCTATAAAAACAGCGCCATGTATCAAAGTGTTATTACCGCTATGATCCAAGTTGCAAAAACTGAATTTCCTGCTGGTAGCTTTGATGTTGTATCGGGAGGCGAGCGTCGCGACTGGTTATTTTCTATTCCCTTCGCCCAAGCGATTGGCGCGCGCCATGTCTATTTATTTAAAAATCATAACACCTATTGCGCACAGCCTCTCAAAGCAGGTGAAAAGGCTTTGCATGTTGCCGATCTTATCAACAATGCCGCGAGTTATTTTGACCTATGGTTCCCCATCCTTGAGCAGGCAAAGCTTAGTTATAGAGGAACACTTTGCATCAACAGTCGTGGCACCAACGGCATGCAGCGCCTTAAAGAGCATGGCCAGAAGACCATCGCCCTCAATAGCGTTGATGTAGGCTTTTTTGAGAAATCAAAAGCGCAAGGCTTGATTGATAGCGGCACGCTTACAGAAGTTGCAACCTACTTTGCCTCACCCAAAGATTGGGCACAGCAATATCTGATGAATGATGTAGCTTTGTTTGATGTAGCCAATCTTGACGCCAAATCTTTTGAGCGCCTGCAATCCTTCTTCACGAATGATCCGTGGCAGCTACATAAAGATCACAAGGATTTCTTTGCACAGATGCGTGCGGAAATCGCAAAACGCTTAAAAACAGCTTAGAAGCGCTTGCCTTTAACGGGATCAACACCGCGCTGAACATCCATGCGCGCTGCTTGACGATCAATATAGCTATTGACCATACCGACCTTGTTTTCGCGGATCAGTGAACGTACGGGATCACCATTATTGTTTTCTTCGGTAAAGACATACCGCAAGAAAGGACCCGATGAACTCAACGTTTGGTGCCATGCCGCGGTTAAACCTTGCGCCAACATATAATTGGCGGCATGGCCGATACTTTGTTCTGCCAAATGCATGAGACCCATGAAACTTTCTTCAACTGAACCCGCATGGATGGTTGTGATGACTAAATGGCCTGTTGTAGCAGCACGTAAAATCTGTTCGGCCGCACGCGGTGAGCGCACTTCGCCAACCAGAAGATAGCGTGGCGTCCAACGCAAAGCGCGCTTAAGAGGTGTTGCCCAATCTTCATCGCGATCAACTTGGACCTGATAACAATATCCATAATCGCCAACCGGGCCATCCAACATATATTCAACAGGATCTTCAACTGTAATGCCAACACCGCCAAAGCGTTTAAGATAATCGGCCAAGAGTGCGAAAGACGTCGTTGTTTTACCGTGACCCGTTGGTCCTGAAATCAAAATCAAACCATCGCGCTGTCCAAGACGACGCAAGTGATCACAGATATGGGGTGCGAAAGATAATTCTTCGAGCGTTGGTACGCGCGAGCTGATGCGACGCAGAATGACCCATTCCTGACCATTCGCCAAACGCTGATAAGATTGGCGAAAACGCATGCCATCATATTCAAAGGCAGAATCTGGATTATCAAGATTTTCACGGAGCTTCTTGGCAATCGTCATACTATCGGGACGAAAACGATCCGGAAGTATACGGCTCCAATTGTTGGTGTAATCACGACCGGGCGTACGATAACGCGCCTGACCTAAGCCAGCGGCATCAATACGCACATATAAATCCATAAAGGGCGTATCGCGAAGACTATTACTCTTCTCAGAAGCCGCGTCATTAATCTCATTGGCAGGCAGCGTCATATTGATGGTCATTTTTTGCCTGTCGCTGGGGTAAAGAC
>JBASWO010000177.1:0-4261 GCA_049276515.1 Alphaproteobacteria bacterium | reverse complement strand
GCTGAGATTTGTTTAGTTAGAAGATTAAAGCGGGGAGCCACAAGCTTCCCGCTTTTTTTGTGAGTGAAAAACATAGCTCTATTGTTAATATGAAATGATTTGTAGAAAAACACAAAAAAGAAACTTTGGTTTTACATTAACTGAAATCGCAATCGTGCTCGGTATTATCGGGTTGATCTTGGGTGCGATTTGGTTAGCAGCATCGTCGGTTTATAATAATCTGCGTGTGTCGCGCGCAGAAGCAGAATTGCTTCAGATCTCTCAGGCTGTGCGCTCCATGTATGCAACCGCACCAACAGTTGATGCGGGCGCTAATATGATAACACTGCCCTTCACCAGTGTAATCACTGGTGCGCAAACAACTTATGCTCAGTCCAATATATTTCCATCCGACATGGTGACAATAACCAACCCCGGTGGTGCCATTGCCTACACAATCACCAATCCCTGGGGTGGTTCAGTCAATATTATTGCGACATTGGCTTCGACACCCAATGATTCGTTTGCAATATCTTTCGATGGTGTTCCACGCCACACCTGCATTGGGTTGCTAACTGTCATGACGGGATCAAGTCGTGATCCCTATATGCATGCTGTACAAACAGGAACATCAGGCACTTTAACTATTGCGCCAGGGGCAACAGGAAGTATTCTGCACACAACCTTCCCACTCACACCTACGACTGCTAATACAGCCTGTGTTACAAATGCTAACGTGAATATAGCTTTTCAGTTTCGCCTCAAGGGTTAAAGCATGGCAACGCGCTCTCATTTTCAGCGATATCTTTCCTTTTCAGCTGTTACAGACGCAGCGATCATTATTCCTGTTGTCGCCATTATCATTATGGCGACTGTTATTACGGCAGCATCGGTCCTTGAAAATATCCGCTTTGCACGTGCAACGGATCAAATCCTCAGTCTTGTAGGAACGGCTCGTGATTATACAGTCCACGAAAAAAACTTTGGTCTTGAGGTCAATGAAGATCTGATAGCCAGTTTAATCCGTAATGGCCAATTGCCTCAGATCCCCATCATCAATCCTTGGAAAGAAGAGGTCAAAGCCCGCATCACGAGCCCTTCTGTCATGCGACTTGAAATCACTGTTCCTGTTCATGAATGTCGTCGCTTGGCTTTTTTCTTTTTGAAAGATGCTGTCGCATTGCGACTTAAACTGATGGAAGCTCGTGAAGGGAATAGTGGGGTTTTAAGGCGCTTTTACGATAGTTCCTTGCCAGTTTTAGCTGATCCAAAGCCAGTCGAGGCTGGTTGCGGAGAGACGCCTCAGGCTACGCTTCTTCTCTCCTTCAATCTAAGATAATCTTTATATATCAATATGTTATCATACTTCAAATTAAACCTCAGATATCCCTCACATATTTCAAATTCGTTAATGTAATCAGGGCAAAATAACCCCTGAGAATAAGGGAGAATGACCCAGAAATGTATTTGCTGGTTTTCGTCACATTGGTCATTTCGATGATCGGGGTTTATGTGCAAGTGCTGAGCTTGCAAACAGCTCGCATTGCAGCCCAGCAAAATGGCATCGCACAAGCCATGCTAGCTTGGCATTCAGCAGCAACATCAATGGCCGGCAGTATTATCAGAACAAATAATGCTGCTTACGCAGCTGTCGCTGCCACAGGATGTGGTCTCACATTTAATATTCCAGCAGGTGCTACTTATGCACGCTGCCCTACGCCGCGCAACGGCCTTACCGCACTTAATGCGTGGGGCACATTGACTGATGGTGGTACAAACCCAAATCTTTATAATATTTTCTCAACACAAAATACGGTAGAGCTCGTTCATCTTCCAGCTGGATATGATACTCGTATGTATCAGTTTTATTCGGTGCTCTACCAAACAGGCGGCCAGAACTATGTCGCTACTTTTATTCCAGCTTCAGCAGCTGTTAATCAAACAGCCTTCTTAACAATGGCGCGCGGCAATATGATTGGTCTGACAGCAAGCGATCTTATACAGCAACTGCAGCAAAGTGGTGCGCCACGTTATACCTATGGCACAGTCAATACGGCGGGCCAGATGACAACAGCTTTAGGCACAGCTAGTGTACAATATACCTTGCCGGCTTTTACTAACACAAACGGCGCTGTTGCCGTTATTGGTACGCCGGATGGATTTTAAACTTGGGAGGAAGAAGCCATGATGATGTTGCACCGTAGAAACCGGCTCGGCTTTACCTTAGTTGAATTGGCCATCGTGCTCTCCATTGCTGGATTGCTCTTCGTTGGTCTGTGGCGCTTGCTCTCGGGCGGTAATCAACAGTTGCGCGATCAGTCTGTAGCAAGTGGCCAAGAACAAGTCATCACAGCAGTGAAGGGTTATTTGGCATCAGCTCAGGGCCAAGCCTACATCACAGCCATAGCTGCGAGCACATCAGCGGCCCTCACTTTGCCGACAACAGCACCAGACGGTGCATCCAACGCAGGTTGTATGGCCAGCATTGCAGACGCCAATCAAAAAGCTCTTTGCTCTTATCTTCCTGTAGGTTTCTCATCAGCAACAACTAACCCTTATGGTCAGGTTTATAATGTGCGCGTCTTAAAAGACGCAGCAGCAGCAGGCACGCCTGCGACAACTTACTCTTTCATGGTCCTGACATCGGGTGGGGAAGTCATTCCTGATATTTCGGGTGGTCGTGTTTCCACAATGATTGGTAATGATGGTGGTTTCGTCTATTCAAGCGATGTGTGCGGCACAGCCCTGCAATTTGCTTGCGGCGCCTATGGCGCTTGGACCTCACGTGTTGATGCCTATGGTTATGCAGCATCTCTTCCGAATGGCGGTGTTGTCGCAACGCGAACCTATGTTTCGCCTGAGCAAAATTCTAATCTTCCTTGGCTAGCGCGTAATAGACAAATCCAGCCGGATGCTAGCTTTGGCTATAACACGATGACGACAGATTTGTTCATGGGCCTCAATGGCGTGGCCGCAACCAATATTCATATGGCGCCAAGCGGTGTGACCACAGGTGGTGGCAACATCAATATGCGGGGTGGTTTTATTGAGGTGCAAGGCGGTCGTGTAAGAGACACAACCGGTCTTGGCCAGGTGCAATTCACAACGGGCGGCGCACCATTGACGACCGGCAATGCTTTGATCAACGTGGCGACGTCTTGTTCACTTGATGCTGGTATCGCCATCTTCGGTGCTAACAGTGGCCTTGTGGGTTGTACGCCTGGTATTCAGGACGTTGGTGACGCTTTATTCAGCGGCCGTGTCAACGTGAACTCTCTTTATGCAACAACCTTTATCTATCAGTCGTCCGATATTCGCCTCAAAATGAATGTAGGAAAACTGCGCAATCAGCTTGATAAAATTATGCAGCTCAACCCTGTGTCGTTTAAGTTTAAATCAAGCGGGCAAGATGGTTTAGGTGTTGTCGCTCAGGATACAGAAAAGGTTTATCCTGAACTGGTCAATGACCGGGGTGATGGCATGAAGGCTGTCAATTATGAAGGTCTGATTGCACCGCTGATTAGCGCTGTTCAAGAACTCAAGAAAGAAAATGATGAGCTAAAAGATGCCCTCAATATGCAAAAAGATCGCATCCGCAGACTTGAGAAGCAGAGTGTCACTCCCTAAAAATTAGGGAGCTGTCACGAGCTCGCAATGTAAAGCGCAGTTGTTTTCTGAGACGGTCACAATGCAGCATTGTGGTACAATGTTGATACGATCTGTACTACGCGTTACAGCATCAGGCTTTACCAAGAGGCAGTTGTTTGAATCCGTTCCGTAGGTTTCAAAAAAACCAGAGCCGGATGATGAATTGAGACTGAAGTCTTCGCGAATACATTTGTTGGCAACGTCAGCATATTTAAAATCTAAATTGCCTGCCGATGAAGGGCAGAGAACGCGGTCATGACACATGGTGGTCGCGAATTTCTGTTGTGTTTGTTTCCCAGGAGCGCCGGGCGCTGGTGTCGCGGCAGTTTGTGCGTTAGCCGGTGCAAGGCTGGTAATCACTAAAAGTGCAGCAAGGGCCACACAGGACAGAAAACGCATCGGAAACTCCCTGAAAATATGGAATGGCGGTACTCAGAAACATCTTATAATCTAACGGTTAATTGTCAATTTATGCCGCAAGGAACATAAAAGAAATGGCCACAAAGCGGCTTAAACAAAAAGAACAGCATATTGATGTCATCATCACGCCCGAACTTAAGGGGCAAAGGCTTGATAAGGCCTTGGTGGCATTGGTTCATTTAGAGGAGAGTTTATCCCGTGCTCGGCTTCAAGC
>JBASWO010000176.1:0-29018 GCA_049276515.1 Alphaproteobacteria bacterium | reverse complement strand
GGGGTTGGGCGTATGATCAATATTGGAACCACGCGGCGCGACTTCGAATTTGTATTGGTAACAGCAGAGCATTATGACGATGTTTACTGCAGTGTTGGTGTTCATCCTCATCATGTGCATGAGGATGGTGAGACACTTTCAACTGATGATCTCGTGCATTTAGCCAAACATCCCAAAGTTGTGGGTATTGGCGAAACGGGCTTAGATTATTTTTATAAGCATAGCCCAGTTGAAACCCAGCATGAAAGTTTTCGGCGTCACATCCGTGCAGGTGTTGAAACAGATTTGCCGATTATTGTGCATAGTCGTGATGCAGAAGAAGATACGGCGCTTATTTTAAAAGAAGAAAGTGCTGGCGCCAAGAAGCCACGTGGCGTTCTTCATTGCTTTAGCTCTAAGCGTGTTTTGGCTGAAGAAGCACTTTCCATTGGTTTTTACATTTCCCTGTCTGGCATTCTGACCTTTAAAAAGTCACAAGAATTGCGTGATATTGCGCGCGATGTGCCCATGGACAGATTACTTGTTGAAACGGATTCTCCCTTTCTTGCGCCCGAGCCTTATCGCGGCAAGATCTGTGAGCCTGCTTACGTGGTGAATACAGCAAAAGTGCTTGCAGAGATCAAAGGTGTCACGCCTGAAGAAATAGAAAAACGCACAACTGAAAATTTCTTCCGTCTCTTTAACAAGGTTCCCGCATGAAGATTACGGTTCTGGGATGTGGCACATCGGGAGGTGTGCCGCTCATCGGCAATAATTGGGGTGATTGTGATCCACATAACCCACGTAATCGGCGTATGCGCGTTTCCATTTTGGTGGAGCAGGGGGATGAGAGTATTTTAGTCGATACGTCACCTGATATGCGGCAACAGCTTTTAAATTGTAATCTGCAAAAGCTCAGCGCTGTAGTTTACACGCACGCCCATGCAGATCATTGTCACGGCATTGATGAGTTACGAAGCGTCAATTGGCTGACGCAAAAACCTATTGATATGTATGGCGACAAGGAAACACTCGATGTTTTAGAGCATCGTTTCCCTTACATTTTTAGTGGAAGCTACAAGGGCGAGCCTGGTCAGTTTGCAAAACCAGCTGTTCATAAGCACCTCATTACAGGTCCATTTGAGCGAGGTGGTTTAAAAATTACGCCTATCAAACAAGATCACGGTCATATGCATTCGCTTGGATTGCGTTTCAATGATTTTGCTTATTCAACAGATGTAAAGCATTTGGATGAGGCAGCTTTCGATGCCTTAAAAGGAATTAAGGTTTGGATTGTTGATTGTGTTCGGGAAAAACCACACCCAACGCATTCCCATCTGGAACAAACTTTAGAATGGATCAAGCGCGTTAAACCAGAAAAGGCCTATCTCACACATATGAGTCATAGCTTGGATTATGCCAAACTATCAGCAGTACTTCCTATAGGTGTGTGGCCAGCACATGACGGGTTAGTAATTGAATGTTAAAAACATGGCTCAATGATATCAATTTGCGCCACACGGCGCATATTATTCTTGGCCTCGTCACTATTCTCATTCTTCTAACCTTCCGTAACTACGGCGTTACGTGGGACGAAGAGTTGCAAAGCCAATATGGCCTTGCCATCGTAGACTATTACTTTTCGGGATTTCGAGACGATCGCTACGCAGAAATCTTTAATCTCTATCTTTATGGCGGCATGTTTGATGGGCTTGCTTCACTCGTCGATCGTTTTACGCCATTCATCGTTTATGAAACGCGCCATCTTCTTAATGCACTTTTTGGTCTCTTGGGTCTGTGGGGAGTTTGGCGATTAGGGCGGCTCATTGGTGGTAATGTTATTGGATTGCTCGCACTCATTTTGTTGACGCTGACGCCTGTTTATTATGGGCACATGTTTAATAATCCAAAAGATATTCCTTTTGCAGTCGGCATCATTTGGTCGATTTATTTTATGGGTCGCTGCATGGCGGCATGGCCACAACCTAAATGGTCGCTTATTTTTAAGTTAGGTTTAGTCCTTGGCTTAACACTCGGGGTGAGGGTAGGGGCCGTCATGCTTTTAGCCTTTTGGCTGATGACGTTGGGAATAGGGGCCTTAGAGCCTTTTTGGCATCAATACCGCGTAGCTAATCTTAAAAAATCTTTCCAAGACATTGGCCGCTATAGCTGGCGTCTTATTTTACCTGCAACCGTTATCGCTTATATCGTGATGTTGATCTGCTGGCCTTGGGCTCAGCATGATCCATTTCTAAATCCATGGCGTGCCGTGAGCGAGTTCAGTAACTTTCCGCAGGACGTTGAGGTCCTTCTGGGCGGCACAATTTATCGCTCAACAGAATTACCCCGCACATACATCCCACTTTATTTTTTAATCCAACTGCCTGAATTGCTGCTTGGATTAACTTTTGCAAGTGTTTGTCTGATGCCTTGGATCATGAAGCGTCTTAACCATTATCAGCGTCAGACCGTTCTTCTTATTTTGCTCATGGCATTTATGCCTCTTATTTTTGTGCTTATTCACCACTCGGCACTATATGACGCCGCGCGCCATTTTTTGTTTGTCGTGCCACTTATTTGCTTACTCGCAGCACTTGCTGCTCGTTATATTTTTCTTTGGGCTGTCGCTGCGTTTGAGCAAGCCTGGTCAAAGCAAGTTATAGCCAGTGGTCTTTTTGCAATTTTTCTTATTTCTATGATAACGCAAATTTTTATCATGAAGCAGTTGCATCCTTATGAGTATATTTATGCCAACAGTTTGACGCGTGGTGTCTCAGGAGCTTACAGAAAATATGAGCTCGATTATTGGGGTACGTCTTTTAAGGAAGCCGCTGAAGAGCTCCAAAAATTCGTTAATAAGGAAGGCGGCATTCCACCAGGTAAAATGTATCGAGTTGCTATATGTGGTCCTTGGTCGGCAGCGACGATTTATCTCCCACCTGATTATGATGCAGTTATTGCCAATGAGCCTGCGGAGTTCTTTTTAGCGACCACACGCTGGCAATGTCAGGATATGCGGCCGGGACAAGAAATTATTCGTATTGAGCGTATGGGCGCACCACTTGCCATCGTTAAAGATCTTCGAAACGGCTATGAAAACTACGAAGGCAATAAACGTTAGTATGAATTAGTTAGCCAAAAGTTTGGCCTAGCTTTGCTAAATGACGCGAACGCCTTAGTTCTCGTGTGGCAAGTAAGGCTCCGCCGGCAGCTACAAGCGTGCTGATAGTGAGGGTTCCATAAACAAGTAAATCCTCATAAGGAGACATGAATTTGGGAAGTAGCGAAATCGAGACGTTGCCCACAGATTGGTTGTATGCTCGAAGGCAGCTTGTGGCTGCCATGACTGCACAAGATCCTATAGCGGTGCCTATATTCAGGCAGAGCGTCTGCCCAGCTTCTTTCATTTGTTTTTCTATAGGGTTGGTCATAGCCAGTACATAACGCACAACACCGAAACTAAAGAGCATTTTTTCAATAGATCATATTCATTGACCCTATATCATTTAACATAATATATCTTATGCGACTTAAGGATGGTCTTATTCCTAAGTAAAACAGCCTTTTTCTACACTCCCCTCAAGCCTTAGCTTTGTTGGTGCGACTCTGAGGTCTGTGGCAATACAGAGAACAAGTTCCTCGTTGAGACGATGCAATCAACCCCATGAACATCAATTTTTTACGTCGCCTGGATCGCTGGCTTGGACCGTTATTGCTATCCATAATTGGACCTCTGGGCTGGCTCATATCAGCCCTACTCCCCGGACAGCATGCGGGGCCAGCTACAGCCCAGCGGCTGGTATTCTTAAAGCTGAAGGGTGGCGGCAGTCTGATCATAGCTCTTCCGGCTTTGCTTGCTATGCGCCGGGCTGCAGCCAATGCAGAATTTATCCTGGTTTGCACGCCTGAGACTAAAGTCTATGCCGAGCTAACAGGGGTCTTTGATCGCTATTGCCTCATTGAGGATAAATCGGCTCTTAGTTTATCGATGAGTGCGCTGAAAGCCTTAGCAACCAGTTTTCGAGCTGATATCTGTGTTGACCTCGAGCCTAATAGCATCCTTGCTGCCGTTTTTAACGTTTTGACACTCGCAAAGCGGCGCTTTGGTTTTGTAAAGCTAGAAGAGCGCTACCGTCGTGTTGCGTATACTGATGCCGTCTCCTTTAATGTCTTTGCGCCGATTTATGTTTATTACGATCAGCTTGCTGAATTATTTGGCGCTGAGCCCGTTACACTGTCTGAATGCCGTGAACAGCTGCGCCGCGTCATCCCAACCAAAACAAAAGAAGGAACTCTTAAAACCATAGGTCTTGCTCCTTTCACCTCAGATTTTGCACGTGAGCGGATGATGCCAGACGGTATTTGGAGTGGGCTCCTTAAAAACTATCTGGGAAGTGCGCCTGCGCGCCTTCTAGTTATTGGGTCTGCAAATAACGAAGCGATGGGAAAAAGCTTCACGGCTACTTTGCAAAAAGATTTTCCGGGATTTGAGATAAATAATTTGTGCGGAAATATGAGTTTGTCAGAAGCGGCCGCTATAATGGCAAGTGTTGATGAAATATGGGCTGTGGATTCTGGACTGTTACACATTGCCCGCTTGCTTGCGCCAAAATGCCGTTCTTACTGGGGGCCTTCTAGCCCGGCTCAGCGTTTGCGCCCTATCGGTGGATTAGAGGAAGAAACTATTTACCGGCAATTTGCCTGCTCACCTTGCGTGCATGCTGCTGGCCCCCCTCCCTGTGAAGGCAATAATTTGTGTATGAAAACGATGCTTGATCCATCGCCCAATCTTGCGCCTGTTTGGTGTGTTGGAGGTGCATTGTGAGCCGCAACAGTAAGCCCAAGAAAAAACCGCTCACCCGCGCACAGAAAATAAGAAATTGGATATGCGAGCCTCCTTACAGCGGTGTTCCATGGCTGGTCTGGTTCTATGCAGCTTTGTCTTGCTGTATTTTTATGAGTGGTGGGTTTTGGACTGGGCACTTAAGTGGTTTTGATGATCATGTGCGCATGACCCAAGTGCTAGACTGGGTTAATGGAGCGAGTTGGTATGACCGCACGATCGAGCGGGCCAATCCTCCAGAGGGTTTTACAACGATATGGACGCGTCTTGTTGATATACCAACGGCTCTAGTCGTGTGGGTTGCCCAAAATTTTACAGAACAACGCACAGCGGCAATTATAGCGTCAGTCATTGTGCCCTTTGCCGAGCTGGCGCTCTTACTTCCTGTTGCGCGCTATTTTGCGCGCCCTTTGGTGGGAAAGGACAAGGCTTGGCTTATTGTTCTCTTTCTTATGTTCACAACAGTTCTCAATTATAAAATCTTTTCGATTTCTGGTTTTCATCCAGGCGAAGCAAGTCATCATTCGTGGTACATCATTTTAGATTTAGCTCTGTTCGGGGCTGCCGCTCGCATGGCAGTAGGCGTTCCCAATATAACCCCTGCCCTCATTATGGGTGGTGTGATCAGCCTTTTGCTCGCTGTCGGCATCGAGGGTTTTCCTATAATCGCTTGTGTCTCTGCATTTCTTGCTCTACTTGCGTGGCATTTTAACCGACCAAGAATTGCTTATCGCGGCATGCAAGCTTTAGCAATGGGAGCAGTAGGTAGCCTTCTCTTGCTGCCAATGCACCTGCCACCTCACGCACTGCTATCAAAAATCTCCTTTGCAGACCCTTCTATTCTTGGTCCCATCTTAATGGCAACGCAGAGCATCTTTTTTGCTTTTGAATTTTTTATCTTAAGTAAGCTGGCTGGAAAGAAAGTGGCTTCCTTTTTCAGTCTTGGGCTTTTTGTTGTCCTCCTCAGTATATTGCTTATCTCTCTCTTTCCACAAATTTTAGATGGTCCTGCAGCTGGGTTATCGCCAGCCGAACGTAAGATGGCGCTGAGTGAGCATTTCGAAGCTTTGCCTGTTTATGCCATAGCGAGTGACGCTGTTGATTTCATAGGACTCATGATGCCGAGCTTCATTGCGTTGGTAGCGGGTTGGATTGCTATACGCGGCAGCTCAAACGCACGCCGCAAAGCTATGATGATCCTTTACTTTGCTGTCACAGCTATGGCTGCAGGTTTTGCCAATATTTTTTCACGCTTCTATCATTATGCGGTTACAACAGCTTGCGTTTGGCTCTTATGGTCATTTGAGAGAATTAAGCTACGCATTTCCAAAACCCAGAATTTTAATCTCACAGCCCTAGCTGTCTTTATCTTGCTTGGGCCATTTTGGATGCTCTTATTACCAGCGATAAGTAAAAATGAACCCATCTTGTCGCATGTGATTTTTTATCCAGGCAAAATCCAAGCCATGCCGGATGGTTGCGAGATGCTCCCGATCGCTGACTATATCAATCGCCATTATGATGAAGATACCCTGCTCTCTGTTGTGAGCTGGGATACATCGCGTTTTCTCTATCACGCAAAAACACGGCTTGATTTTATAGCCAACTATCCCTCTCAGGATAAATTTATTGATAATGCTAATTTCTTCAATTCAAGCAATGAGGCGCAGGTTCGTGATATTGCGCTGAGGCATGGCATAGATTTGGTTGCTTTGTGTCGTTTTCCTTTTTATGGCAATCCTAATCTGCCCTTAGAGCAACAGCCAATGCAGGTGCGTATGCAGCTTGGGCAAGTGCCTCGTTGGCTCAAGCCTGTTCAATTGAATATGCAAACAAATTACCTCCTCTATGAGGTCAACAAAGAGGCACTGCGTCCATGATGCCCTTGCGCAAATGGATCTTCACTCCGCCTTTTTATGGTGTACCTTGGATCGTTTGGCTCTATGCGGTTTTGTGCTGCTTTCTTTTTCGAGATGGTGGTATCTTTGCGGGTATTTTAAGCGGATATGATGACCATGTTCGTATGGTCCAAGTTTTAAACTGGATTAATGGTGCTGACTGGTATGATCGCACCCTGACGCGCGTCAATGCACCAGAAGGCTTTACAACGATTTGGTCGCGTCTCGTCGATATTCCAATTGCTGTTGTTGTTCTCCTCTTTCAGCAAATCGCTTCTCAAAAAACAGCAGCTCTTATTGCCGCCATCGTCGTTCCTTTGATGCAACTTGGCATTTTGTTTGCTGCATCTATTTATTTTGCGCGGCCCTTGGTTGGTAAGAAATATGCGCGGCTTGTTGTGCTTTTTCTGATGTTCACAACCGTGATGAATTATTACTCTTTTTCAATTTCTGGATTTCACCCCGGCGAAGCTAGCCATCATCCTTGGTATATCATTCTAACTCTTGTGGTGTTTGGGGCTGCAGGGCGCATGGCCTTACAGCCTGTAAAGACTTTACCTTCTCTTACCTTTGCACTTTCAGGATCGCTTCTTCTTGCCGTTGGTATTGAAGCCTTGGCTATACTTGCTGGTGCTGCCAGTATTCTTGCCTTTATGAGCTGGTATAACAACCAAGCCGATTTGGCAAAACGTAGTGCGATTGCTTTTGCTCTGACAGGGCTTTTTAGTTTTATTTTACTTCCTTTGCATCAGCCGCTTGTAAAATTGTTCCATATTTCTTTTGCAGAACCCTCACTTTTGGGACCCTTCCTATGCGCTTTAGCGGCATTCTTCTTTGTTATGGCATTTTGGATTCTGACTGAATGCCGTAACAAAAAACTTAGCTTTGGCATGATTACTATTGTGGGCGGCTTTATTGCCTCAGCTCTCATTTTCTTTTTTCCTGAAATTTTACAAGGACCAGCCACAGCGCTTACACCAGATGAGCGTGTTATGGCATTTCGAGAACATGCTGAAGCTCAACCACTTCTGCAAGCTCTTGAGAGTTGGTCAGATTATCTTTTTCTTACCGTTCCATCTTTAATTGCTCTGGCTACAGCCATCTACGCTATCCGCTCAGCACCTACGAAACGCAGGAAATCAATTTACATTATATATTTTAGTTTTGCGGCTTTCACCTTTGGTATGTCGCAATGGATTTCTCGTTTTTATCACCATGCGCTAACCACAGCTTGCCCTTGGCTCTTGGGGGCTTGGGAAGATATGAAGCAGCGCTTGCTACATGGTCCAGCTTACACGCTCTCAGCCTTATTTATTTTTATTGGCCTCATACCTTTATGGACACTTTTACTGCCGGCTTTAAAATATAACTTACCAATTCAGCAGGTTTTATTTTATCCAGCCAAATTGCAAATGATGGGTGATGCTTGCAATACGGTTGCATTTGGAGAGTATCTCAATCGTCATTATGGTAAAAATACTTTGCTGATGGTTCCAGGAGCAGATTCCTCACGCCTTCTTTATCACAGCAATTTGCGCATTGATTTTCTGAACAATTATCCTTCTCAAAATAAATTTATAGATAATTTGGTCTTCTTTGCGACGCAGGATCAAAAAACTTCACAACAAATTGCGCAGGCACATGGGTTTGATCTGGTTGCTGTTTGTCGCATTAGCATGAACCGCATACCGCTAAAACCAGGCGAAGAGCCAATGACGTATGAGCGTTTGGAAAATGGAGAGCCGCCAATCTGGCTAAAACCGATTAATACAGGCATTCCAGGGTATAAATTATACCGCGTTGATAAAGCCCTGCTGATGAAATAGAAAAGCCTATGAGCAATTCAATTCAAAAACTTATCGATGTAATGGCGCGCTTGCGCGATCCAAAGAGTGGCTGTCCGTGGGATCTTGAGCAGAATTTTAAAACCATTGCGCCTTATACGCTTGAAGAAACCTATGAGGTCGTTGAGGCCATTGAGCAAGACAATCCAAAGGCTATGGCCGATGAGTTAGGGGATTTGCTTTTTCAAATTGTTTTTCATGCCCAAATGGCGAAAGAAGCTGGTCTTTTTACCTTCGATGATATTGCAAAAGGTGTTGCCGATAAAATGATTGAGCGCCACCCCCATGTTTTTGGCGATCGTGATGCGAAAACAGCTGAGAAGGTCTTAGCGAATTGGGAAACAGATAAGGCTGCCAAGCGCGATGCTCAAACCAAGGCTGAAAACCGCACGCCAAGTGTATTGGATGGGGTTACCACATCCCTCCCCGCTGCTACACGTGCAGTTAAGTTACAAAAACGCGCGGCACGCGTAGGTTTTGATTGGACGGATGCGCGCGACATACTGGCTAAAATTAAAGAAGAGACGGCCGAACTTGAGGCTGAGATTGATAAGCAAAAAAACCAAGATGCTATCGAGGACGAGTTTGGGGATTTATTTTTTGCGCTTGTTAATTTGGCGCGCCGCCTCGAGGTAGATCCAGAAACAGCATTGCGCCGCACTAATCGCAAGTTTGAAACGCGCTTTCGAGAAATTGAAAAGCGCTTAACAGCTCAAGGTAAAAATATTGCAGAGGTGTCGTTAGATGAGATGGAAAAGCTTTGGATCGCAATCAAAACAGAAGAAAAGAGATTTAAGAAAGTCCCAGCATAATCTCCATATTTTGAACAGCTGCACCCGAAGCGCCTTTGCCAAGATTATCCAGCGTTGCTGTTAAAATAACAGTCTCACTCTGCTCATTCCAAAAGACGCGAAGTTGCAGATTGTTTGTCTCATTCTGCTCAAACGGCGACAGAACAAACCCTTTGGGTAATTCTGTCATAAGCGACTCGACCTTGACGTATTTTTTGTTAGCAAAGCGCTCGACTAAAGTTTGATGGATTAGTTTTCCATCCGCAGCTTTGCCACCCTCTTTCTTTAAATCTTTGAGGCGCAGACCAATATTGATCAACATGCCCCGATAAAAGGAGTTGCTGTAAGACGGTAAGAAAATGGGATCGTCTTTCAATCCGCCATGCACCCGCATTTCGGGTAAGTGCTTATGTTTTTGATCGAGGCCGTAAAGACTAAAGGGTCCGCCGCGTACGTCATCCGTCTTACTTTCGCAGAGTGCGATCAATTCTTTTCCGCCTCCGGAATAACCAGAAATGGCATTCACGGTGATGCCATGGCTTTTGGGTAGGATACCGGCATCGATAAGTGGGCGAAGAAGAGCCAGCGCTCCCGTCGGGTAACATCCAGGATTGCTCACGCGTTTAGAATGACGGATTTTATCTTCCTGATCTGGTGTCATTTCTGGGAAGCCATAGGTCCAGTCAGGGGCTACACGAAAGGCTGTGCTGGCATCAATCAGTTTGGCATTGGGATTTGTGACGAGGCTTGCCGCTTCGCGAGATGCATCATCGGGAAGGCATAATATCGATAGGCTGCATTCATTGAGAAGGCGCGCGCGTTCTTTGGCGTCTTTGCGCTTATCAGGGTCAATACTGACAATTTTGACGTCTGAGCGTGTCTCAAGACGCTTTCTGATTTCAAGCCCAGTCGTACCTGCTTCGCCATCAATGAATATTGTATGATTTGCCATAGACTTATTTCCGTTTCTTAAAGTAACTTCATGCTCTTTCTCAGCATTATTCTACAATCATTTGAAATCGTTCTTCAAATGGAACGATTCTCTCAAATCTCACCTTTTGGATGAGAAATAAGGCTTCTAAGGGCCTTATAGGCGTTTATGAGAGGTGATTCGCAAAAATGACCACCCAAAATGCCACAACTTAGTCCGAATCACCCGGTCGCTAGCTCGAAATTACCCTCGAAAAGCCAAAAAACCGATTCGAACAACCTTCTACCCCACTTCTAACGCCCATCTGAGGTATTTGAAACCGTATGGTCGATAAGGGGACGAAACATCTCAAAAAGTCTATGCCAGGCATCCTTATCTGGGGCGTAAAGTAGCCCTCCGCGCGCCTGATTGAGGTCATAAGGCTTACCAGCCCAGTCGGCACTATAACCGCCCGCCTCCTGATTCAGGAAATGGCCCGGAGCATGATCCCAGGCATTGGTATGGCGATAGAGCAAAAATCCAGCCCGACTTGAAGGTGCATTGGCAAAAGTTGTCTCGCCATTAAAGAGGCGCGGATAATCAAAGCCAGCGCAGGAGCCAATTTCAATTTTGGGTAAATCGGGGGTCTGGGGGATAACGGATGGATCAGAAATAAGCTTTTTAACCCGGGCGCCGACAAGACCAACGGTTCCTGCGGTTATGGCATCAGTAGCCAATTTGACCTTCTTAC
The DNA here is from genome assembly GCA_049276515.1 of Alphaproteobacteria bacterium. GTDB lineage: Bacteria > Pseudomonadota > Alphaproteobacteria > UBA9219 > UBA9219 > JAATFY01. The sequence goes on along the minus strand of JBASWO010000176.1, from coordinate 18,002 downwards.
CCTTCAACCAGACGCCAGATCCCTTCTCAGCCATAATGGTATCGCCTGTATTTGGGTCATGGATCCATGAGGCCAGAGGTTTGCGATTTTGAACCAAGGCAATCATCACGGCGAATTCAGGTTTGCCAGCCACAAAATTCCGGGTGCCATCAATGGGATCGATGATCCAAACCGGTAGGTCTTTATCGAGATGCGCCATGATGGCCTTGTCAGCAGCAAAGCTTTCTTCGCCGACGACAACAGAGCCTGGAAGATAGGTCGTTAGGTGCTTCGTGAGATGTTTTTCAGATTCTTTGTCGGCTACTGTGACAGGGTCATTGAGGCCCTTCATCTCAACATCACCTTCGGCGAGCTTCCGAAAACGAGGCATGATCTGCTCAGTCGCGACCGCACGGATGATGTCATTAACCTTAGATATGTCGATGTTCAGCATTGTTCTCTTTCATGTTCTTTCACCTCATAGAACATATTTTGACAGGTGTGGAAAGCTATAATCATCCTTGTTTTTATTGAAATAACGAGCATATGCTCAGGGATATAGGCATTTTATAGATAGGATTGGATAATGACGGATTCTCAAAATCACCATACACTTTCTTATACGCGAACAGCGAAACCTCGACTTCTTACAATTTCTCCAAAATTCAGAAAGCAGGAACTCGATGGTTATTGTCTTTTTTTCGCTGAACAAGATCTCGGATCTGTATCAATAGCAGGCCATAAGGGGCCATTTAATGTACATGTCGAAATTGCTCCGTACAGTCGTGGCGAAAGAACTATTAAGCTCATTTTTAAAGATGCAGCACGCGAGGTTGTAGCGAGTGAATCCCTTCATGATGGTCTTTTGGTAGAACATATTAGAGCTTATCAACAAATGATTAGTGTCTATCATCATGTAGCAGATGGTGCTACTGCGGCGATAGAAGGCCAGGTGAGTAAGGTGCGTAGCATCGTAAACGCTGGCGGCACACAGAGGCTTAAAGCCATCTTAAAGCCAGACATACGGATGACAGACGCTGCAGCACGTAATATCGTCGCCGTCATAGCTCTCAATTACGGCTAATTATTTTTATTCTGTATTACTTTAGGTATTGGAATGTCTCACTTTGATGAAGTCCCCCGCGAACGATCTTCTACAGTAGGTCTGGCTATATCTGATGTACGATTTACCGATCAGCGCGGTGTTGAGGTAGACGCTGAGCGAGAGACTTCCTTTGCAGTTGCGCGATTTGATGTTGCTGAATTAGAGGCTGGTAGCATTATGGTCAAGGACAACTCGGGTCCCTTTGATGTGCATATCAATATTGAGGGCTCACGAGAAAGACCTGTCATAAGCTTACTGTTTAAGAATGCTGCGGATGAAGTTTTAGCTGATAAAAGAATTGAGGGTGAAGGATTTCACTCTGCGCTCAATAACTATCAGGAATCAGTAGATGATTTTTTTAAAGCAGTGCGTGGTGCTACTAAAATAAGTGCAGCGCAGGCTGATGAAAATCGACGCAGCCATCATAATAATACGGCCAGGGAGCTTGCTGATCTTTTGGCACCGGATATTCGACTTACCCATGACGCTGCACGAGAGTTTGTTGGATTGATTAGAATAGCACTTGGGTAAGTCGGCTATTCTCTTAAATCTTATTTCCGTTTAATTCTATTGCGCCGTGCATCCTCAGGATCATAAATTTTGGTGTATTGCCCCGGCGCAAATTTGTACATGCGTGGCTGCCAACCTGCTTTCGCATCTTCATCGGCATAATCAGATAAGACAATATAAACACCTGTCTGCATTTGCCCTTCATTGAGACGCTGCAAGGCAAAGCGCATATTTGGCAACCCATCAGATTCTGCGCCACATGACAGGGCAACCATAGCGCCCGTCAAAAGGAGGGTTTTATTCTTAAAAACATTATCCAATTGTTGCTGCTTATGAAGCGCCTCAGCAGCAGCAATAATCGTATCTGTGCCGTAGGTGATCATCACGGATGTTTCAGGGGCTTGTTTAATTGTATTCAGTATTTCTTGCCAATAAACATCATCTATCTCTTTAGAGTCGCGTTGCTCAAGTGAGACACAGCGAGTTTTGATGTTTGGTATTTTTTGTAATGCCAAGCGAACAAAATCTTGCCCTTTGGCAGGCATAGGCGTGACTTTGGGTGGATGCTTAGTATCCTTGTAAGGCATCGCACCAATTGTGCCGCCGGTGGTGATAACGAGAATGGGCATGCTTACTTTCTAAAACGGCTTAGATAACGTCCGTAATCCGCAGCGTTAAGTTCGATTTTAATATGCGACTTGGTCTTTGTATCACGTTTATCAATGATTTTACCATGTGCATAAAGCCAAGATAGAGCAGCCCCATCTGTGATGGGTACGTCTAATTCATAGATCTGACTGTATGTTGAGAGCTTATCATCAAGCAACTTGAGGAGCCCATCGATACCCTCACCCGTTAAAGCAGAAACACCTATGGTGCCACCCTGCGCTTCAGCGCGAACACCTTCTAGGGCGGGAGGGACATGCTCTGCATCCCATGTAGTTCGCTCAGCATAGCTTTGCAGGTTTTTACGCTCATCATCAGGCAATAAATCAATTTTGTTCTGGACCTCAATGAGGCGATCATCTTGAGGGCTAATACCTAGTTCTGCCAGAATTGTAAGCACTGCATCTTTTTGTGAGCGTGCTTCTGGATGCGATACATCGCGTACATGTAAAATAATATCGGCAAGTTGAACTTCCTCTAGCGTAGCGCGGAAAGCTTCAACCAGATGTGTTGGAAGGTCCGATATAAAACCAACTGTATCGGATAAAATGGCTTCACGACCGCTAGGTAATTGTGTGCCACGCATGGTGGGGTCTAAAGTTGCAAATAACATATTCTTTGCCAGCACTTCAGCGCCAGTAAGGCGATTAAAGAGGCTGGACTTGCCGGCATTGGTATAACCAACCAGAGCAATTGTTGCATGTTCGGCACGTTGACGAGCTTCGCGCTGTAAACCACGGGTACGCCTCACTTGCTCTAAATCTTCTTTGAGACGACTGATGCGGCTTGTGATCAAACGTCTATCGATTTCGAGCTGAGATTCACCGGGGCCGCCCAGAAATCCAAAGCCGCCGCGTTGACGCTCTAAGTGGGTCCAGGAACGAACAAGGCGCGATTTCTGATAATCTAGGGCTGCAAGCTCGACTTGCAACATACCTTCACGCGTGCGCGCACGCTCACCAAAAATTTCAAGAATAAGGCCTGTGCGGTCAATGACCTTACATTTGAGATCTTTTTCAAGATTACGCTGTTGCACGGGCGATAAGGCATGATCTATGACCGTCAAGATGATTTGCTTTGCAGCAATAATTTGCGCTGTATTCTCAACCTGGCCTTTACCTAGCAATGTGGCTGGCGTTGGATTTGAGACATTGAGAATGCCTGCTTCGACAACCTGAAGATCAATGGCTTGGGCAAGACCTACAGCCTCTTCCAGCATGGCTTGGCTATCACGGCCAGTATGCTCTGATTTAAGGATAGGTTTGATAACAAGCGCGCGATCGCCGTGTCGGACACCATCAATATCGGTATGGGCAGAGGTCACGTGTTCTTAAGCCGCCTGCTCGGGTGCTTCAACACCTTCGAACAATTTAATGGGTTCATTGGGCATAACTGTTGATATGGCATGCTTATAAATGAGTTGTGAATGAGCTTCACGACGTAACAGCAAAGAAAAATTATCAAACCAGGTGATAACACCTTGCAGTTTGACGCCATTGACCAAAAAAACTGTGGTTGGAGTTTTGTTTTTACGCAGATAATTCAAGAACACATCTTGCACATTTTGTTTTGTATCCGTCATTTTTTGTTCTCCTTATTCTTATTTTTGTTGGAGAGCATTATAAAGCAATGTTTGTAGGCCCTGACAATCTGAAAAAAACAGCTCTACACCGTGCTTTTTGGCCTCTTCAGCTGTTCCAATAAAGACTGGCGTACAGTTGGCATTACGGGCGCATTCGACATCCGTGATGCTATCGCCCACAAACCAAACTTCTGCATTAGCTTCCATAGAGGGATGGTGACTTAAGGCGTGGTCAACATGCTCACGTGCAGGTTTATCCCGAGGTGCATCTTGAGCGCCTATAACAGCAACGAAAAAATCATTCCATTTCAGGCGTTCGACTTCATGCCGCAGATAATCGCCCCGTTTATTGCTTACGATAAAGGCGGGAATGCTCTGCTCTTTGAGCCAATGCAATAAGGTATCGGAACCTTTTCTGATTTTGATTTCACGTTTGCTGCGTACTTCATCAAAAGCACTGTAATAAAAAGCATAAGCTTCTTCCCATTGAGCGCCAAACCATTCCGGAAAACTATCGCGTGCGGCACGCGTGCAATTTTCCATAATTTCTGGAAGTGACCAGGTCGAAAGACCAAATTTGGTGCGCGTCTGATTGATTGCATCCATAATATTTGGCCAGCTATCGACGAGAGTATTATCCCAGTCGAAAACGATGGCTTTGGGAACTTTAAAACTCACGGATTAATTGATCTTTTCAGAAACCACGGCGTGGTTTTCGTTGCTGCTGCCATGGACGCCAAGCAGCTTGAGCTTACGATGCAGAGCTGAGCGCTCCATACCGATAAAATTGGCGGTCCGTGAAATATTGCCACCAAAACGCGTTACTTGCGCAAGGAGATATTCACGTTCAAACATTTCGCGAGCATCACGCAGTGGCAAGCCCATGATCTCTCCGCCCTTCTCCCAGCGCAGAACATTTGGTGTTTGCGAGGTGATTTCAGGGGGCAGCATATCGGCACGGATCGGCTCGCTTGCCTCCCCATTGGCCATAATCAAAACCCATTCCATAGCATTGCGTAATTGGCGGCAATTGCCAGGCCATGCGTAGGCTTGAAGTGCGGCCATGGCATCTTCACCCATAGGGCGAACGGTGGCGCCAGAGACTTCAGCTGCGCGGCTTAAGAAATGCTGGGCTAACAAGGGAATGTCTTCGCGGCGCTCTGTGAGTGGTGGAATTTTAATAGGCACGACACTTAAGCGGTAATAAAGATCTTGGCGGATCTTGCCGAGCTCAATCTCAGCCTGCAAATCACCACTGCTGGATGCAATAACGCGCACATCAACTTCGACGCGATTATTACCACCAACGCGGGTAAAAATTTGTTCCTGCAAAACACGAACAATTTTGCTTTGAGTTTCGGTTGGCATATCGCCAATTTCATCGAGATAGAGCGTGCCCCCATGGGCCTGCTCAAAGACGCCAACTTTACGGCCACCACCATTAACAGGTTGCTCTGTGCCAAATAAATCTATGTCTAACTGCTCAGGCTGTGTTGAGGCGCAATTGACGACAATAAAAGGTCCTTTAGCGCGACGAGATTGATTATGTAAGGCGCGCGCTACCACTTCTTTGCCAGCACCCGAAGGCCCTGTGATCAGAACGCGACTACCTGTTGGGGCAACGCGTTCAATAATCTGGCGAACCTGATTAATAGCTGTGGATTTACCGATCAGCTCATTGTCGCCGCCAACCCGAAACTTAAGCTCCTGGTTTTCGCGGCGCAGACGTGCTGCATCGAGCGCATGTTGAACTTGGATGATAAGGCGATCAGCCTTAAATGGTTTTTCAATAAAGTCATAAGCGCCAATTTTGATGGCGGCAACAGCCGTTTCAATATTGCCGTGACCACTAATCATAATCACGGGAACATCTGAATATTCTTTGCGGACATGCTGCAAAATTTGCATGCCGTCCATGCTGCTATTGTTAAGCCATATATCGAGGATGATCAGATTGGGACGACGGAATGCGATGGCCTTGAGCGTTTCGTCAGCATTACCTGCTTCACGTACCATCAAGCCTTCATCGTTAAGCACACCTTTGATCAGAAGACGAATATCAGCTTCGTCATCGACAACTAAAATATCGTTGGTCAAATTCTTGTCTTTAATCGAAGATGCCATGGATCAATTAATCCTTTGTCCTCAAGCGCGTTTCGCCGTCGTTTCGGGAATCAACGCTGCTGTTTCAGCTTTACCAGATTCGTCATTATTCACCAAAGTATTGTCTTTCGGCTGGCTTCGCGGCCAGATCAGGCTAACAATTGCCCCACCTCCTGGCCTATCTGCCAGGATCAATTCACCATGATGGTCTTCCATGATTTTCTTCACGATAGCAAGGCCTAAACCTGTGCCTTTGCTACGGGTTGTTACATATGGTTCTGTAAGGCTATGACGCTCTTCAACAGGCAATCCCTTGCCATTATCTTCAACCGAAAGTGTTAGACGCTGGTCTGTTGCAACCAACCGCAACTTAATCTCACCCTGTAAAGGCGGTTTATCCATAGGTAATACACGTCCATCAATGGCTTCGGCCGCGTTCTTAAGAAGATTGGTGAGCGCTTGGGCAATTTGACGACCATCACACTCAGCCACACAGGCTGTAGATGGGTATTCCTGACTGTAACGAATGTCGCCACGACTTGAGGTCTGGAGGAAGACTGTCTGACGAGATAGTTCGCGAATATCATGCTCTTTCATAACGGGAGCTGGCATGCGAGCAAAAGCTGAGAATTCGTCCACCATGCGTCCAATATCTTCGACGTGGCGCATGATTGTGTCTGTGCAGGTTTGAAAGACTTCTGGGTCTGTTTGAATTTCTTTACTGTATTTGCGACGCAACCGCTCGGCTGAAAGCTGAATGGGCGTAAGTGGATTTTTGATTTCATGGGCGATGCGTCGCGCTACGTCTGCCCAAGCTGCTTTACGCTGAGCTGAAACAAGGTCCGTGACATCATCAAAGGTTACTACATAGCCACGTGTTTCTGAGCCTGATAATTCAGATGATACGCGTAATAAGAGAATGCGTGCAGGCTGTCCTGGTTGGCGAATTTCTAACTGTCCATCTGTAAAGCGGGATCCGCGCGGCATGGATTGAATGAGGTCTTGAATTTCAGGCGATAGAGCCGATACGGGTTTGCCATTCATGGCATCCGTATTTTCGACGTTAAAAAAGAGCGCAGAAGATGCGTTCATGAGATTAATATTCATATGAGGATCGAGACCAATAATGCCGGCTGATACACCACCCAAAACTGCTTCCGTAAAGCGGCGACGGAAATCAAGTTGACGGTTAGCTTCAACTAAATCGCTACGCTGCGTTTCAAGCTGACTGGTCATACGGTTAAAGGCGCGACCCAAATGCTCAAGCTCGTCCTCACCCAAAACATTTGTTTCAAGAACGCGTGCCGTTAAATCGCCGCCGCGTACTCTGTCTGTGGCGCTAATCAATTCACTGATGGGGCGAACAAGTTTAGCGGCAAAGTTAAGGCCAAACCAAACAGCTGCGAGCAAGAGCAGCAAGGCAACCACAACGAAAATAAGCGAAATGGTGAGCTGCAGACTAAAGCGCCGCCCTTCCAATTGCCTATATTCGCTAACAGCTTTTTGGGTCGTCGCCATATGTGCGAGAACTTTGGGCTCAACTGGACGCCCTACAAAAAGGTAGGTATCAACAAAATTATCGAGGCGTAAAAGGGCGCGAACACGATCGTCATTATCGCTAACAATGAGAACAACATCGCCTTCTGCGGCATGTTTACGCATATCATCTGTAATGGGCTCAAAACTCAGTGCAAAAGTAAGTCCCGACCGTGCTAAAATTTTTCCAGAACCATCAAAGACGATGACTTCTGTTAAATTACGCAAATAAGCTTGCCCTGAGACCAATTGGGCAAAGCGAACCGGTTCTTGCGCCAGGATGCTAGCTTGGCGGTTCAAGTCATTTGCCATGGCAAGCGCGTCTGCCCGTAGAACTTGCTTATGTTCTTCTAAATAGGCTTGCGCGACTTCGAGAGATTCATTGAGTGATGTGCGAACATGGGTTGAGAACCATGTTTCAACACCAAAATAAAAGAAAGTGACGGCACACATAGCAACAAGAATACCCGGTGCCACAGCTAGTAAGGTAAAGACGCTAATAACGCGAACCTGAAGACGTGATCCGGCTTGATTGCGCCGGCGTTTGGTCCAAAGCGAGATAATACGCTGCGTTACAATCGTTCCTAGCAAGACCAGGAAGCCAAGATCCAGCATTGCTAAAATCATAACGGTCGTTGGATCACTGCTAAAGAAAGGTGAGCGCGTGAGGGCTGCGTATGTTGCTAAGCCTGATGCAATCGATGCAAAAACGAGTGAGATGACCAATTTATGGCGTAGTCTGACGCGCGTCGCCCAAATCGTTAGATAGCGCATGGTATTTCTAAGCATGGCGCTGCCTACTACGTTTGGATATGCGGCCGGCAGGTAGCCCTAATTCACGAATTTTTTTACGCAAGGTATTACGGTTCAGGCCCAGTAGAGCCGCGGCTCGTAATTGATTGCCGCGACATTTTGTGAGCGTCAAAGCAAGGAGAGGCCTTTCAATCTCTTGAATAACACGTTCGTAAAGCCCAGATGCTGGTAGATCACTATCATGCGCAGCAAAATAATCGCGCAAATGACGCTCAACTGTTGCTGCTAAGCCTTCGTTATTCTCGGGCTCACTCATGCAGCTTTATCCAACAAAGGCTGAAAGAAGTTATCAATGAGGCTGCGCACTTTTGTAGCATCCTCAACATTATTAACCGCTGCACGGAATTCAGACGATTGAGGCAGACCCTTGCTGTACCAACCAATATGTTTGCGCGCGATGCGTAGACCTGTATGAGATCCATAATGCTCTAGCATCGATTCAAGATGCTCACTGACGACATCCATTTGATGACGAAGCGAAGGCGGAGCCGGAATTTTACCTGTACGCAGAAAATTAATAACCTGTTGAATAAACCAAGGACGGCCATAAGCGCCGCGTCCAATCATGACGCCATCAGCACCAGATAACTCGAGAGCACGCAAGACATCTGGAAAATCATTAATGTCGCCGTTGGCAATAACTGGAATAGAGACGGCTTCTTTGACGTTGCGAATAAAAGACCAGTCCGCCTGCCCTTCATAAAATTGGCAACGTGTACGGCCATGAACCGTAACCATTTTGATCCCGCATTCTTCAGCAATTTTGGCAAGGCGGGGCGCATTTAAGTTTTCATGGTTCCATCCCATACGCATTTTAAGCGTAACGGGAAGTTTTACAGCTTTCACAGTTGCTTCAAGTATACGTGCGGCATGAATTTCATCACGCATCAAAGAAGAGCCAGCATGTCCGTTGACAACTTTTTTCACGGGACAGCCAAAATTAATATCGATGATATGCGCGCCGCGATCTTCATTGAGTTTAGCGGCTTCTGCCATGACTTCAGGCTCACACCCGGCGAGTTGGACGGCCATGGGGTTTTCTTCAGCTGAGCGTTGGATCATTTGCATGGTTTTGCGGCATTCCCGAACCATGGCTTGGCTTGCAATCATCTCGGAGACAACAAGACTGGCTCCATGCTTTTTGACCAACTTACGAAAAGGCATGTCCGTTACGCCTGACATGGGCGCCAGAATAACGGGGTGCTCAATCGTAATTGGCCCAATCTTAATCGGCTTAAGCCGGGATGATGTTTCATTAAAATCCAGCATTTGCGGACCTTAGCAGTTGCCTAAAAAATAGGCAAACAGCCTATGTCCTTCTATTTCTTGCATTCTCATCGCGAAACTGTAGTTTCCGGCTGGAAATACGAGGATTTAATGACCCAATGCACAGCTTTAATTGTCGCTGCCGGTGCCGGCGAGCGTTTTGGTGGGGCTATCCCCAAACAGTATCATGAGCTGGCTGGGATCCCTATTTTACGCCGTAGCGTTCTAGCATTTTTAGAACATCCCCATATTGATAATGTACAAGTTGTCATCAGCCCTGCTCACCGTGATTTGTACGATAAAGCAGTTGAAGGCTTGGGTTTGCCTGAGCCTGTTCATGGTGGCCCTACACGCCAAGATTCTGTTCGTCTTGGTCTAGAAGCTCTCGAAAAGCTTAAAAAGCCAGAAATGGTGATGATCCATGACGCGGCGCGGCCTTTGATTGATGCGGCCACCATTACAGCTGTAAGACGTGCTCTTGATAAAGACCGGGGTGCTATTGCGGCAAAGCCGCTTGTCGATACCCTCAAAAAAGGCCAAGGCATTCAAATTATTGATACGATCGATCGCAGTAATCTTTGGCAAGCCCATACGCCTCAAGCCTTCCATTTTGAAGATATTTTGAAGGCGCATCGCGCTACGATAGGTGCACAGTTGACAGATGATGCAGCTGTGGCTGAAAAAGCAGGGATGAATGTAACTTTAGTTTTGTCGAACCCAGATAACATGAAAATTACCAATCCAGATGATCTCGACCGGGCTGCACGCCTTCTTGGCCATAACTTTGGCGATATCCGCACCGGTATGGGCTTTGACGTTCATGCTTTAGTGCCTGGCGACAAAATTTATTTGTGTGGCATTGAAATTCCGCACAACCGCAAATTAGAAGGCCATTCAGATGCCGATGTGGGCTTGCACGCTCTCACAGATGCAATTTTAGGCGCTATGGGCGCTGGAGATATTGGCGTGCATTTTCCACCTTCAGATATGAAATGGAAAGGCAAAGACAGCGCTCATTTTATTCGTCATGCCGTCGGCATGGTCAGTGAACGTGGTGGTTTTATTTCACATGTTGATGTGACTTTGTTATGTGAGAACCCTCGTATTGGCCCACACCGTGAAGCTATGGTGGCGCGCATGGCCCAACTCCTGGAGATTGCTCCTGAGCGCGTAAGTGTTAAGGCGACAACGACTGAGCGTCTTGGTTTTACGGGCCGTGAAGAAGGTATAGCCGCTCAGGCGATTGCCACTCTTCGTTTCCCAGGCTGATTATGTTTCCGCCCGATATATATGATTTATCGCGGCAAGTTATAAATGCCTATGGCGAGCAAAAACAAAAAATTGTTACAGCAGAATCTTGCACAGGCGGCCTACTCACGGCTGCACTGACACAAATTCCTGGGTCATCGGCAGTTCTTGAGCGCGGGTTTATAACCTACAGCAATGATGCGAAAACCGAAGTCTTAGCAGTTATGCCGGAGCCTTTAGAAATATACGGAGCGGTCAGTGAACCTGTTGCCGAAGCAATGGCGCAAGGCGCTCTTGAGTTTTCACATGCAGATGTTGCTATAGCGATTACGGGTATTGCGGGTCCAGGTGGTGCCACCATGAGTAAACCTGTTGGTCTCGTTTATCTGGGGCTAGCCAAACGCTCGGGTGCTCTCTTTCACCTTGCTTGTAACTTTAAAGGTGATCGCGATGACATTCGTATGCAAGCTGTGCGCGAAGCCTTAAAAATGCTGCTCTCAATGGCTGAGGGCGATTAGCTCACAAGAACTGGTGTGCTGCTCCGTGCTCGCCCTTCAGGCTGAACGGCTGCTAAAGGTTTGCTTATAGCTCCACAATATTGGCGAAAGAGCTCGGCTAGTTTTTCTGCCCGGGGCGCGTGAGTCCAAGCGCTATCTTCCATATATAAACGATCAGGTCTTGGAAAAGTAATGGCCCAAAGTCGAATATCGGCTTCAGCACCTCTCGGTATTTCAATTTTTGTGGAATCAAAATCTCCCGCCATTAAGTGCCCTAATCCTTGATAACCACCACGCGTTACAAAAGAAACCTCAATGGCACGATCAGCATTGATAACTGCTTCATCGCTAATAACAAAAAATCTTTTTTCATCTGCGCCAGAGCGTACAGAAATACCGTGGCAATGTTTGCGGGCACCAAAGCAATGGGTATTATAAATGGGTGAGACGGTAACAATAACGGGGTGTGCTTCCAGATAAGGCCTGATTGTATCAATGACGGCAAGTTCACGACGAAACAATGGACTACTCATAAAACACCTCATAAAAATGTTCTATAAGCCTAAACCTGAAAAGATCAGGACGTAAAGTCCAAAAATTTCTTGGTTAATTTAGATAGGGATTTCCCGCGGTTTTTTGCCACGCAACCACCACACAATGATCAGACGTGTAACCATCAATGCTGAGAAGATTGATGCCACAAGACCAATCGTCAATGTCACCGCAAAGCCTTTAACAGGCCCCGAACCAAAGATAAACAAGAGGACAGCAGCGATAAGTGTTGTCATGTTGGCATCAATAATAGCTGAAAGCGCGCGGCTATAGCCTGCATCAATGGCTGAGACAGGTGAGCGCCCCAACCGTAATTCTTCACGGATGCGTTCAAACACGAGAACATTGGCATCAAGTGCTGTGCCAATCGTCAAAACAATACCGGCGATACCTGGCAAAGTAAGCGTGGCTTGCAAGACCGTCAGAATAGCAAAAATAGATGCGATGTTTAGCAAGAGGGCGATATTTGCGAATAAGCCAAACAAACCATAAGACAAAAGAATAAAGACAACGACGAGAGCAAGTCCAAGTAAGCTTGCGGTAGCGCCTGCTTGGATGGAGTCAGCGCCAAGGCCAGGCCCTACTGTTCGTTCTTCTAAAATTTTAATGGGTGCTGGTAAGGCGCCAGCGCGTAAGAGTAAGGCTAAATCTTGAGCTGATTGTGTTGTGAAATGGCCAGAAATCACACCGCTACCACCCAAAATAGGCTCACGGATTACAGGCGCACTGATAACTTTATTATCCAAAACAATCGCAAAAAGATGACCAACATTTTCACGCGTTGCTTCACCAAAACGACGGCCGCCTACAGAGTCAAACTTGAAGCTTACAACGGCTTCACCATTTTGAAACGAAGGCTGGGAGTCAACGAGCGTATCACCCGACACCATGATACGTTTCTGTACGACATAGCCCCGCCCCTCTTGTTCTGCTGATGGTAGATATTCTTCACCTGGTGGAACACGACCACTTTGAACTTCTTCCATATTGGCGGTTTCATTGACGAGACGGAAGGTAAGTTTGGCCGTTTGACCTAGGAGATTTTTAATACGTTGCGGGTCATCGACACCTGGTAACTGCACCAAGATACGATTGTCGCCTTGGCGTTGAATGGAAGGCTCGCGCGTGCCAGTTTCATCGATGCGCCGACGAACAATTTCAATGGATTGATCAACGGCAGCGCGTTTGCGTTCTGCAATTTTGGCTTCAGTCATACGCAAGGAAAATTGCCCGTCACTGTTACTAATGCTGAGGTCAGGGTCCATTTCCCTGAAAGTTTCCTTAGCTTTGTCGGCCTGCGCTAGATCCGTAAGCTTAAAGCTAACGATGCGATTTTTAAGCCCAAGCTCTGTATAACCAATCTTTGCACGCCGTAACTCGCCACGTGTTTGGTCTAGTAAGCTTTGCAAGCGTTCTTCTATGACGACATCTGTCGAAACTTCTAAAAGTAAATGCGACCCGCCACGCAGGTCGAGGCCAAGATTAAGCACTTGGTTGGGAAAAAAGCTGGGAGTGTGAGCGCGTAACCAATCAACATTGCTGCGGCTCATGAGATTGGGAATTGAGTACACAATGCTCAAAACACAAATGCCAACGATGAGGATTACTTTCCAGCGCTCTAGGTAGACCATGATTTAGTTTTTCTTTTCGGATTCGTCGCCATCCGGCGCGTTAACAGGTTGTGTTTTAGCGGCAAGATTGCCGACATGTGAGCGCAGAACTTTAATATTCACATTGTCCGCAATTTCCAAAATGAGATTATCATCACCTTCAAGTCGAACAATTTTGCCGTGAATGCCGCCTGTTGTGATAACACGATCGCCACGTTGCAGGGCTTTAATCATCCGAGCCTGTTCATCCATCTTTTTTTGTTGAGGACGAATAATCAGGACATAGAAAACAGCAAAAATAAGTACCAACGGCAAAAAATTCATAAAGACGGAGGTTCCAGAACCGCCGGGAGGCATATTGGGTGTTTGCGCCAAGGCTTGGCTAATAAATAGGCTGGTAATGTCGGGCATAGAATCCTCGTGAAAAGCGGCTAGGCAGCCGACTATAGCCGCAGAAAATTTCGGTGCAACTATGACGTTTTATGTGGGAATAAGGCTATTGGGCCTCTACGACCGCTTCGTGATAGGCGCGTGTCGTTAAAGGATAGCGGTTTTGTGGCTCCACCATAACCAAGCGGTTACTGGCTTCACGCACGGGCTTAGCGTGGCATTCAATGTCACCTAGGGTCTCATAACACCAGCTTTCATGGGCCGCTATTTGTGATGCCGTATCGGCAGGAGGCGGTTCATCGGGTTTTGTAAGAAAAATACCGGCAGCAGCAACGCTAGCGACAACGGTCGTGCCATTGCATCCGGCTAACATAAGGGCAGCCAATGCAAAGAGTATAAAGGGCATGGTTTTTAAGGGAGATGTTTGGCTATCGGCTTGCTTCATGGCACACTCGGCATGGACAAATTCGGGCGATGCATTACGCCACAGGAAATGTTAAGCGTAGCGGGTTAATTAAAGTTTAAGCCTTTGCGAATCAGAGGACGTAATGAGCGATAAAGTCTTGGCCGAACAAGCGCCTATCCGCATCAAAGAATGCCGGCACGGCCTTTTTATGTACAACATCCATGACCAATATATTGGTCGCTCACTGGATTTTTATGGGGAATTCTCTGAACAAGAGGCTGGGCTTTTTTATCAAATTATTCAGCCAGGCATGACTGTTCTAGATATTGGAGCCAACATTGGCGCACACACCGTTGGCCTAGCCAAGAAAGTAGGCAATACGGGACAAGTGATTGCGTTTGAGCCGCAACGTGTTGTGTACCAAATGTTATGCGGTAATTTGGCGCTTAATAATATCCAGAATGTATCTTCGCTTATGGCAGCTGTCGGTAAAACGCCTGGCTCCATAACTGTTCCGCGTTTGAATTATGATGTCAGCGGTAATTTCGGAGGTATAGCGCTTGGCAACTATGACCAGGGTGAAGTGGTTCCGCTTCTAACACTCGACTCTCTACAATTACCGCGTTGCCATTTTATCAAACTTGATGTCGAAGGCATGGAATTAGAAGCTTTAGAGGGTGCTGTAGAAACCATGAAGCGCTGCCAGCCTTTCCTCTATGTTGAAAATGATCGTCGTGATCGTTCTGAGCCCCTTATTCGTTTTTTGTTGGCTCAAGGCTACCGTTTATTCTGGCATTTACCGCCACTTTTCAATGAGAAGAATTTTTACGGCAAGACAGAAGATTTATTTCCAACAATTTGTTCGATCAATATGTTGGGCATTCCATCCTCACAGGGTCCTGTGACAATGAAAGATTTTGTCGAAATCACTGCTGAGAATGCCGACAAATATATAACTGTATTGGAATGACCATTATCTGCCACTTAAGCAACCGCGGTGTCCTCTCACTTGAGGGTGAAGATCGCCGCACTTTCTTACAAGGCTTGATCAGCAACGATATTACTTTGTGTGTGCAAGGTAGCCCTCTCTATGCCGCACTCCTGTCACCGCAAGGCAAATTTCTTCATGATATGATCATCGTCGATAATGGCGATAGGTTTTTCATTGATTGTGAAATTGAACGCGCAGGCGATCTTATAAAGCGACTGTCTGCCTTTAAGTTGCGCGCTAAAATTAATATTGAGAACGTATCAGGCACTTATGAAGTCTGGGCCGCCTGGTCAGGCCCTGCCCCCATGGGTTTTTATGAAGATCCCCGTCTAAAAGCACTGGGTGCACGTGGAATAATCAAAAAAAATTCTGTGATTGAAGGTGAGCACAAAGATTTTGCTCTCTATGATCAACATCGCCTCATGCACGGCATTCCAGACGGCAGCCGTGACATGATTGTTGAAAAATCAACGCTGCTCGAATGTAATCTTGATCATCTTAACGCCATTAGCTGGACGAAGGGCTGTTATATGGGGCAAGAGCTCACGGCACGTATGCATTATCGTGGACTTCTTAAAAAGCGTTTGTTCCCCGTCACAATTGAAGGCCCTGCTCCTTCACTGGGTTTGCTTGTTCAACAGAATGGTACAGATGTTGGCGAGATGCGAAGCAGCTTTGGGAATCTAGGATTGGCTCTCTTAAATATTGAGAGAGCAATGATTGGGCCATTGATATGCCAGCAAAGTAAATTGGGCGTGCATAAGCCTGAATGGCTTAAGGCATAGGCGGCTTTGGTGCGGCTTTTAATTCTCGTGTTCTATAAACGCCATTTTGCATATCAGCAGGCGTACAGGGCGGCGCGCTTTGCATTGCTGCAGCTGTTTTTTCGGGGAGCGGTACTTTTGCGTAATCACGTGCCAGAACATCATCGACAACGCTTTGATCACGGCTTGTAACAATGGTAGCGGTGAATTTACCTTCATCAACTGTACAAACTGCATTATCCGCAGGTTTAACAGAGGCTGGCGCAGCTGCTTCGGTTGTAGCTAAAGCTAATCCAGCAAATCGTCCCATTGCACCCATAATGACCCACCCATAATAACTCAAACATGAGCGCATAGAGTATGCGGTGCTTGTGAATATAGAGTTAAATCAATATTCACGCTGCGAAATAAGCTCAAATGTAGTGAAGAAATACTTAAGCAGCATTCCTTCGCGCATCAATATCCTTATCGCTTTCGATGGCGGCTTGAGCTGCAGCTAAGCGTGCAATAGGCACACGGTAAGGTGAGCATGAAACATAATCGAGGCCTACACGATTACAGAACTTAACTGAGTTTGGATCGCCGCCATGTTCACCGCAAATGCCTAGCTTAATATCGCTGCGTGTCTTGCGACCACGCTCACTCGCAATTTTAATAAGCTCACCCACGCCCTCTTGATCAAGAGTGGCAAAGGGATCGTGCTCAAAAATATTGGCGCGGTAATAGTCTGGCAGAAAACTAGCCGCATCATCTCGGCTAAGACCAAAAGTGGTTTGTGTGAGATCGTTTGTGCCAAAGCTAAAGAATTCTGCACTTTCAGCAATTTCCCCTGCTCTTAAGGCAGCTCGTGGCAGCTCAATCATGGTGCCAACAAGATATTTCAATTCAGTGCCGCTTGATTTGCTGATTTCGCCAGCAATGCGATCAATCATGGTCTTTAAAATATCTAGTTCTTTCTTGGTCGCTACGAGAGGGATCATGATTTCAGGGACAACTGTCTTGCCTTGTTTCTGAATATCAGACGCAGCCATAAAAATAGCTTTGACCTGCATCTCATAAATTTCTGGATATGAAATACCAAGGCGGCAACCGCGATGACCGAGCATCGGATTGCTTTCATGTAATTGCTGAGCACGTTTTTGAATTTTCTCAATGCTTGTGCCTGCTGCTTTGGCAACTTCAGCCATCTCAGCTTCTGTATGGGGCAAGAACTCGTGCAAAGGAGGATCCAGTAAGCGAATGGTCACTGGAAGGCCTTCCATAATTGTAAAAAGTTCAACGAAGTCTTTTTTCTGCATAGGCTCGAGCTTAGCAAGAGCAGTGCGACGGCCCTTCTCGTCATCAGCAATAATCATTTCGCGCATAGCGATAATACGATCTGTATCAAAGAACATATGTTCAGTACGGCATAAGCCGATGCCTTCCGCGCCAAATTTACGTGCTGTGCGGGCATCAAGGGGTGTTTCGGCATTAGTGCGAACTTTAAGACGGCGCATACTATCGGCCCATCCCATCAATGTGCCAAAATCACCAGAGAGTTCTGGCTGTATCGTGGGCACTTCGCCCAACATAATTTCACCCGTACCGCCATCGATCGTGATGGTATCACCAGCTTTGATGATTTGGCCTTTAATCGTCATTTGCCGTTTAGCGTATTCAATATGCACATCACCTGCACCTGCAACGCAAGCACGCCCCATGCCGCGAGCTACAACAGCAGCATGACTTGTCATGCCCCCACGACTGGTCACAATGCCTTTGGCTGCATGCATGCCATGAATATCTTCAGGGCTGGTTTCAATACGACAGAGAATAACTTTCTGGCCCTTGGATGTAAGGTCTTCTGCTTCATCTGCGCTAAAAACAACTTTACCTGAGGCTGCACCTGGTGATGCAGGAAGGCCTTTAGCAATGGTTTGTTTTTTGGCTTTGGGATCAAGAGTTGGATGCAAGAGCTGATCAAGCGATGCAGGTTCTATACGTT
>JBASWO010000175.1:0-13626 GCA_049276515.1 Alphaproteobacteria bacterium | reverse complement strand
GAATGGGCCGGCAAGCTGCATTTCTGGTTTACCTTTATCGGTGTAAACCTGACCTTCTTCCCAATGCATTTCTTAGGCTTGCAAGGTATGCCACGGCGCATTCCTGATTATCCCGATGCCTATCATGGCTGGAACCTTATCTCCAGTATCGGCAGCGTTATGGGCTATATCGGTGCGATCCTCTTTGTATTTATCGCCATCTACACCATGTTCTGGGGCCGTAAAGTAGGCGCCAATTATTGGGGTGAAGGTGCGACAACTTTGGAATGGACGGTATCGTCACCGCCTCCTTTCCATACATTTAATACGTTACCGCGCGTTGAATAATCCGGCATAGCTGGATCGGAAAGACTATGAACGAAGCTGCATCCTCTTTTGCTGCCGAGCCTTTGGCTTACGCCAATGAAGGTGCGTCTGTGCGTGACTATCTCGAGCTTTTAAAGCCGCGGGTCATGTCACTCGTGGTGTTCAGTGGCTTGGTTGGTTTGATGGTGGCGCCCGGACACATCCATCCGCTGCTTGGCTTTGTTACAATCCTCTGCATAGCTTTATCGGCAGGTGGTAGTGCGGCCGTCAATATGTGGTACGACCGTGATATCGACGCCATTATGACGCGTACGCGTTCGCGTCCATTGCCTCAGGGTAGGATAGAGCCACAAGCTGCTGTCGAGTTTGGTGGCACACTCATTTTTGCATCCGTTGCCTTGATGTGGCTCGCTATCGGCTGGCTTGCAGCCACTTTACTCGCATCAGCTTCCTTATTTTATATCTTTGTTTATACGATGTGGCTCAAGCGTCGGACGCCGCAGAACATCGTTATTGGTGGCGCTGCTGGTGCTTTCCCACCCGTGATTGCTTGGGCCGCTGTAACAGGAAGCGTTGGTTTGCCTGCCATCATTCTCTTCGCCATTATCTTTTTCTGGACACCCCCTCATTTTTGGGCGCTGGCTCTTTATCGCAATGAAGATTATCGCCGTGCAGGCGTGCCGATGCTGCCCGTTATTGCTGGTGAGCGTCGTACCAAGATTGAGATGCTTATTTACACCCTACTTTTATTGCCACTCAGCATCGCCCCTGTATTTGTAGGCATTGGTGGCACTTTTTATATGGTGGGCGCTCTTTTACTCAGCGGCCTTTTTATTGTCTGCGCTGTACGCGTCCTTCTTGATAAGACGCATAAATCAGCACGACAAATGTTTGGCTATTCCATTCTCTATTTATTCCTCTTGCTCGGTCTTTTGATGGTTGAGCATATGGTGAAGGCATGAGCAAAAAACTAAGTGAACGCGAGCGTCGTTTGCGTAGCCGCAATTGGGCCGTGATGCTTGCTTTGCTGGCGTTTGTGATTTTGGTTTACGCCATCACGATGATCAAAATGAAATTATTCGGCGGTCAATGAAGCGGTTGGATAAAAATCAAAAGTTGATATTAAAACTGACGAGTTTTGTCGGCTTTATGATCGCTGTCTCCTTTACCTCGGTTCCTCTTTACGATCTTTTCTGTAAGACAACCGGTTTTGGCGGCACACCTAAGCGCGTTGAAGCCATGGTGCCAGCAACCTCAGAGCGGTACGTCACAGTTACTTTTGATGGAAATGTCGATAAGGCACTACCATGGGACTTTGCCCCTGAAGTGCGTTCGGTACGTGTTAGGCTTGGCGAAGAAAACACCATTAAATACCGGGCGACAAACCGCAGCGACAAAACCACGGTTGGGACTGCTACTTTTAACGTTCAGCCTGATAGTGCGGGTGCTTATTTTAATAAACTGCAGTGTTTTTGCTTCACTGAACAAGTGCTCAAGCCTGGCGAAACTGCTGAATTTCCAGTGCAATTCTTCGTTGATGCCGATATGGCTAAGGACGTCGCCAATAATGATGTTCAAAACATTACCTTGTCATACACCTTCTTTTTAGCCAAAAATCAGGCCACCCCGAAGAACGATCAACCACTCAACAATTGAGAAGCACCATGAGTAACGACCACGACATCGTCCAATATAAAGACAGCGGTATTCCACAGCCCTGGCATCTGGTGCGTCCTTCGGTTTGGCCCATGGTTGGCGCTATGGTGGCTGGCCTCATGACCGGCGGCATGGTCATGTATATGCATAAAGCTAAGCTCGGTAATCTCGATCTTGGCGTTGGTTTCCCGATCATTGGTCTCTTGGGTGTATTAGCCGTCATGTTTATTTGGTGGCGCGCTGTGATCAACGAATCTTCTGTTGAGCACGCCCATTCACCCGTCGTTAAAATCGGTCTGCGTTATGGCATGGCCCTTTTTATCGCATCAGAAGTGATGTTCTTCTCAGCCTTTTTCTGGGCTTACTTCAGCGCGGCGCTCTATCCGCCAGAAATCTTGGGCGGTGTTTGGCCTCCAGCGAATATCCATACCTTTGATCCTTTTGATATGCCGTTCATCATGACACTGATCTTGTTGCTCTCTGGCACAACAGTGACCTGGGCGCATCATGCGGTTCTTGAAGGTAAGCAAAAAGAAGTTGTCAAAGCCCTTGGCATTACAGTGGCTTTAGGTTTCACCTTCTCGCTCTTCCAAGCTTACGAATATCACCATGCCGAATTCACGATTAAGAGCGGCATGTTTGGATCGACCTTCTTTATGGCAACAGGCTTCCATGGCTTGCATGTCATCATTGGCACCATCTTCTTGGCAGTTTGTTGGTGGCGCGCATCAAAAGGCCATTTCACACCTCAAAGCCATTTTGGTTTGGAAGCGGCAGCTTGGTACTGGCATTTCGTTGACGTCGTATGGCTATTCCTCTTTATCTCGGTCTATTGGTACGGATCGCATTAAGGAGGCAGCTTGCCATCCTTTCCTATCGCAGGAGGCGTTTTTACGCCGCGTTTTTGGCCAAGCCTGATCACATGCATTGTGTTCATCACTTTGATGGGGCTTGGTACCTGGCAAGTTCATCGCTTGCAGTGGAAAGAAAATCTCGTTGCAGAGATTGAGGCGCGCCTACACCAAGACCCTGTTGATGTAACAGCCATCATTGATCCTGTTCATTCGGAATACACGCCCATTCGTGCCTCGGGCACTTTAAGAAACGATCACGAGCTGTATATAAATGGCATCTCTCTCGACGGAGTAGGGGGCTATCATGTCCTTGTCCCCCTCGAGATGAAGAGTGGGCGCCATCTTATGGTGGATCGTGGCTGGGTTCCTTACGAGAAGCGCGATCCGGCTACCCGTAAAGAGGGTTTAGTGGAAGGGCCGCTACGCATCACCGGTCTTTTACGTTTGCCGCATACGAGTTGGATGCGGCCCCCTAATGATCCCCTTAAAAATCAATGGTACAGCCTTGATTTACCTTCTATGGCAAAAGCCATGGGCGTAACGGGTTTCTTCCCATTTGTTTTAGAAGCCTCAGCTGAGGCCACACCCCAAGGCGGCTATCCCATAGCAGGTCAAACGCGCATCAAAATCGTCAATAATCATTTTGCTTATGCTGTTACTTGGTATGGGTTGGCACTCGCCATTCTTGTTATCTATGGCGTATCTGGTTGGCGTAAAGTATCTTGATTCAATGAGTATTCAATATCACAGCACGAGGGGCTCAGCGCCTCATTTGGATATGCGGGGCGTAACGCTAACAGGGTTAGCGGCAGATGGTGGCCTTTACGTGCCCAAAACATGGCCCGAATTTTCTATACCTGAAATCGTCGCTCTTAAAGACAAGCCCTATACCGATATTGCGCAAAAAATTCTGTGGCCTTTCGTCAATTCAAGCATGACGGATGTCGAATTGCGACGTCTTTTGCAAGAAGCCTATTCAAAATTTGATCATCCAGAAATCACGCCGCTTAAGCAGCTCAGTGATCGTCACTGGGTTATGGAATTATTCCATGGGCCAACATTGGCTTTCAAAGATATTGCTCTGCAATTGGTTGGTGGCGTGTTTGAGCATTTCCTCAGCCAAAATAATCAACGTATGACAGTTGTGGGTGCGACATCAGGTGATACGGGCTCGGCCGCTATGATGGCGCTCGCACACCGCAAAAATATCGATGTCTTCATTTTGTATCCAAGCAAGGGACCCAGCGATATTCAGCGTAAACAGATGACCTGCATCGAGGCACCAAATGTACATGCCATGGCCATCGATGGCAGCTTTGATGACTGCCAAGCGATCGTCAAAGCTCTCTTCAATGATGCCAAGCTACGCGCCAAATACAGCCTTGGTGCTGTGAACTCAATTAATTGGCTGCGTATTTTGGCGCAGATGGTTTATTATTTTGTGGCCTCAGCTCGTTTTGGTGACAAGCCACTCAGCTTTGTCGTGCCAACAGGCAATTTTGGCAATATCTATTCAGCCTATGCCGCTATGAAATCGGGTCTATCGATATCCAAGTTGGGCGTTGCCAGCAATCTTAATGACATTTTGACGCGCTTCTTTGCGCAAGGGCAGATGAAGGCTGAAGGTGTGCACTACACACTAAGCCCAAGCATGGATATTCAAGTCAGCAGCAATTTTGAGCGTCTCCTTTTTGATCTTTACAATGAGAAAGGCGAAGCCGTTAAAAATCTGATGGCTCAGTTGCAGAAAGAGAAAGAATTTCAGGTCACGCAAGTGCAGCTTGCTATGGCGCGCCAAGTTTTTTCGGCTGCGCGCGCGACCAATGAGCAAACCATCACAACAATCCAAGATGTTTATAAAGAAAGTGGCTATGTTTTAGATCCGCATTCAGCCGTTGGTGTTGCTTGCGCGCGCATGATGGAAAAAGAGCTGCCTGACCCTATTATTAGCCTAGCTTGTGCTCACCCCGCCAAATTCCCTGAGACGATTCAACGTGCTATTGGTGTTAACCCGGTTTTACCGCCTCTTGTTGCAGAATTGATCCGTAAGCCCGAACGCCAGGCCTCACTGCCAGCGGATATTGGAGCCGTTGAAAAATTCATATCGGAACGAGTGAGGCTTTAATTAAGCTTGCAGCTTTTGTGCTGGTTGCGCTTTATAGGAATTCGGACGCACCGTAATACACATCAGGTCAAAAGGAAGACGGAAGTAAAATACTGGAACCTGTAACTCATCGTGAATGATTTGTAGTTTTTCTAAAATTTCAGGTTCTAGAGTGACAAAATTATTTGCGACTTTATTCTCAGTCATGAACCGGTCTATAAAGTCTTTAATGCCCACTGTATTCCCATTATACTCAGTTTGACCGTAGAGCGAGGCTATACTATCAGAGCTGGCAGCGAGTATGGCTGCAACATGATAGGTTTTCAATACGCCGCTAAATAAAGGAATCGGCACCGTCATAGTATTATGTTCGGGGTCTCCCTCGAAGACAGGATTTTCTGGAAAATTATCGTGATGCGCACGTATGGTCTGCTTTAAAATCTCATATTTTGCTTGTTGAGCAGGCATATCTTTGGGGCAGATGCGAAAGGTCAATTGCAACCCAAAAAGCTTAAAATCGACCCTAATCATTTCATGGCCTTAGTTAAATTGATTATTGATTTACAGTTTCGCTATACCATTGAATACTGAAACTAATTATGTCTTTGTTCTTAACCATATAAGTGACCCCATGACCATAAAAATTACCACTCTCAGTAACGGCCTTCGTGTCGCAACTGACAGTATGCATGATGCCGAAAGCGTCGTGGTTGGCGCCTGGGTAGGGGTGGGAACACGCAATGAGCCTTGGAAGGCCAATGGTGTAGCCCATCTTGTTGAGCATATGATGTTCAAGGGTACTAAAAAACGTTCTTCTTATGCTCTCTCAACGGCCATTGAAAAAAACGGCGGTATGATGAATGCGCATACAACGCGCGAAGAAACCGCTTACTATGCTCGCGTCTTACCAGAAGATGCCGAGCTCGCTTGCGATATTATCAGTGATATGCTCCAATACTCAACATTGAAGGCCAAAGAATTAGAGCGCGAGAAAAAAGTAATCATTCAAGAAATCGGCCGCGATCTGGATTCGCCTGAAGAACATATCTTTGATTTGGCACATCAAGCAGCTTTTCCACATCAGAAAATCGGTCGCTCAATCTTGGGTTCAGCCAGCGTGATTGAGAAAATGCCGCGCTCTGTTATTAGAGCTTACGTCAAGCAATATTATCATGCTGGCAATATGGTGGTTGTTGCAGCCGGCAAGGTTAAGCACGAAGAATTTGTCAGCATGGTCAAAAAGCGTTTTGGCCGCTTGCCGCGTGGCAAAGCTCCTAAGAATGATAAGGCGCGTATAGTGAGTGCCGATAAGCGTAAACAAAAACGCATTGAGCAATTGCATCTTATTATGGGCTTTGCAGGACCTGGTTTTCACAGCCGCGATATTTTTGCAGCGCAAGTGCTTTCAATCATTTTAGGCGGCAGTTCGTCATCACGCCTTTTTCAGAAGGTGCGTGAAAAACGTGGCCTTGTTTATACAATTAGCTCCAATCACATTGCTTTTAGTGATGCTGGCTTCTTTCAGATCTATGCAGGTACAGATCCAGCGCGTGCCAAGGAACTGGTTCCCGTCATCTGCAATGAATTGCGCGATATAACAAAGAATATTACCCCAGCAGAGTTGGATAGAGCCAAAGCCCAGGGGCGCGCCGATATGCTGATGGGCCAGGAAAATGTTATGCGGCGCGCTGAGGTTTTAGGCCATCAATTACTCGCTTATGGTAGGCCCATAGCCATCGATGAAATTCTCAAAAAGCTCATGGCCGTTAAAGTCAAAGATGTTCAGCTGATGGCTAAGAAGCTTTTCAAGCGCCGTCCTATCATTACTGCTCTTGGTCCCTTGGCAGAACTTGAAGATTACAAGGGTATCCTTAAGCGCCTGCCTTAATTCCTTTCGAAGGTTCCGATGCGGAATTTTCTGTTCTCATTGCTGCCCCTAGCGCGATCACGGCCAAAAATCTCAATGGACGTGCAGTTGCAAGGACCGCGTGTTTTCTTGCGAATGGGCGAGGCAACGGATTGGCATGCTTGGCGCAGCGTTAGAGAAACGAGCCGTGATTTTCTAACACCTTGGGAACCAAGCTGGCCCCATAACGCGCTGACCAATAGTTTCTTTAGTGGCATGCTAAGGCGTAATTGGCGCGATTGGCGCAATGGCCGTGCCTATCCCTTCTTTATTTTTAAAAAAGCGCAGACTGGGCAAAAACCAGAGCTTATTGGCGGTATTTCTCTCAATGATGTGCAAGGGGGTATCGCTCAAAAAGGTGTGCTCGGTTATTGGATAGGTGAAAAGCATGCGCGTCAGGGGTATATGACTGAAGCTGCGGCTCTCTTATGCGACTTTGCTTATCAGACGTTACACTTACATCGTGTTGAAGCGAGCTGCTTGCCTAGCAATCTACCCAGCCAAGCACTCTTACAACGCCTAGGCTTTGAAGAAGAGGGGTATGCGAAAGCTTATCTGCAGATTAATGGAAAGTGGGAGGATCATGTGCTGTGGGGGAGGAGGTCTCCGCGTCCACAGCACAATATCTGACTCTACTCAGATCGATTAAGGACAAAGCCTTTGCTTTGAATGCGCTCACGGAATTGACGAAGTACTGAAGTTAAGAGTTCTGGGTCTTGAGCATAATGCAAAGCCATTTCGCCCGATCGGACGATGTTACGGTTATAATCCGAGACTTTAAATTCAAGCCGCGAACTATAATCCCAAATCTGGGCATCGCAGTAGAGCGGCGAGAAGGCTTGACGGACGTTTGAGAGTATCTGGTCATGGCTCAACATGGTTACTCCTCTTCTTTGCTGTCAGCTTCGGGGGTACCCATCATGGCATCTGCGACTAAGCCGGCATTGGCACGGACTTTGGCTTCAATAGCGGCAGCCATTTCAGGATGTTCGCGTAAATACTGTTTGGCATTTTCACGGCCCTGACCAATGCGTTCACCATCATAGGAGAACCAAGCGCCTGATTTCTCAATAACACCAGCCTGTGCGCCAAGATCAAGTAATTCACCATTCTTTGAGACCCCTTCGCCGTACATGATGTCAAACTCAACGACCCGGAAAGGAGGGGCCATCTTATTTTTAACGACTTTAACGCGGGTTTGATTTCCAACCACAACTTCACGTTCTTTGATGGCGCCAATACGGCGAATATCAAGACGAACTGAAGCATAGAATTTAAGAGCGTTACCGCCAGTTGTTGTTTCGGGATTGCCGAACATCACACCAATCTTCATACGAATTTGATTGATAAAGATGACCATGCAATTTGACTTAGAGATTGATCCTGTCAGTTTGCGGAGGGCTTGGCTCATGAGACGCGCTTGCAAGCCCATATGGCTGTCACCCATTTCACCTTCTAATTCGGCGCGGGGAACCAGAGCAGCGACAGAGTCGACCACCAACACATCAATGGCTCCGGAGCGGACGAGAGTGTCAGCGATTTCGAGGGCCTGTTCCCCCGCGTCTGGTTGCGAAATCAGCAAGTCGTCAATATTGACGCCAAGCTTACGAGCATAGCCAGGATCAAGGGCGTGTTCTGCGTCAACGAAGGCGCAAGTACCACCAGTCTTCTGGGCTTCAGCAATAACATGTAAGGCGAGAGTTGTTTTGCCTGAGCTTTCAGGCCCATAGATTTCGATAATACGGCCACGTGGCAGGCCGCCAATGCCGAGGGCGATATCGAGGCCAAGAGAGCCGGTTGAAACGGTTTCAATTTCTACTCTTTCGGAACCCGCTCCTAATTTCATGACAGAGCCCTTACCAAAGGCGCGCTCAATCTGCGTTAGAGCTGCATCAAGGGCTTTTTGCCGGTCGCTATTCACGTCTTTGTCCTTGCTGTCTTTTTCAACGATTTGAAGGTTGGGGCTGCGGGCCATGATAGTCTCCTTCGGATAATCTGAGGTGGGAAAGTTAGGCTGCGTTGGCGAATAATGTTTCCTATTTGTTCTCATATCTCAAAAAACGCCCGCGCATGCAAGTTCTATTTTTGTTCTTTTTGGATATTTTTTGTAAGATATTGATAATAATCACTTTTTAGGCGTCATCATAGCCCAAGGGGTAGGACCATCTCTGTTCTCCCAATTGATCAGGAAGTCATCGAACGGATCGATGTAACGAACAGGTCCTGTGATCTGCTTAAAATCAAACATCATGTTGGTGTGCGTGATGAGTTGGATATCGTGGCTCTCTGTAAAACGATCCAAAACTTTTTTCGAAATCTCGGAATCAAACACATCATGCAATTCGACGAGGATATCCATTTTTTTGAGAGCTGGATATTTGGAAGGATCAAGAAGCTGTGTCTCAAAGCCTTCGATATCCATGAGAACCAAAGTTCCCTCTGCTGGATATTTGGCAAAATCTTCGCCACGAAATTCGCCTTCAATTTTCACGCGATCTTGCACGCCATTGAGGGCGACCATCTCTGTGCAGGCTTTGCGGGCTTCAGGATCAATATCAAAAGAATGAACAATGGTATCAGGCATGCGCAAAGCAAGACCTACCGTGTAGTAACCAAAAGAGCAGCCGATATTCAGAACTTGTTTATATTTTTTGGCGATCGCTTGTTCGAAAATTGGATGCAACTCATGCTCATAGGTGCCGAGAAGAGTAGGGCCATAGGCACCTGTCATGGCTGACTGAGCTAATTTCATCCCTTTAAAGGGGCCTGAATAAACTGATGTTCCGATCGTATTGCGAAGGATATTGGCAATCGAGTTAGCGTGAACGAAAGCCAATGTCACCCAAAGGCGGCGAACCTTCATGCTTTCAGATTCGTTGTTATTCCGAATTTTATCAACTTCGGACAGAATCAAAGCGGCGTGTTGTGGTGCATATTCCATAAAGGAAGATTGGCATAGGTCATTGAGACCGTCCAGATTTGTAAAAGCTGAAGATATTGCCTAGATTCTTATTCTAACGAATCGAGACACCTCATGAAGCCTTTGCCGCATAAGCCCATCAAGGCTAAAGCCGAAAAAGAATTGATCGATGCCCTTCTGTCTTTGAAAAATGCAGATGAGTGCAAACGTTTCTTGCATGATATTTGTACGCCCAAAGAAATCGCGGATTTATCGGATCGTTGGTGGGTGGCTAGGCTCTTAGATGAGGGTAAACATTCCTATCGTGATATACATGAGCTAACTGGTGTAAGTGTCACAACCATCGGCCGCGTCGCGCGTTTTCTACAGCAGGAAAATTATCAAGGTTACCGCACTTTGATTGAGCGGATGAAAAACAAGGCTTAAATGAATTAGGTAATGGGTTCGAGTTTTAGAACCGCAATAATAGTTTCTCGCAACTCACTGCGTAACACGCCAAGTTCTTCTTGGACAACACGTGTCGCAATTTCTGGCTTAGCACGAAGAAAATCCATCATAGCTCCGGCTTGATCAAGAATTTTAATGCTGCCATCAAAAAGATCTTCAGATGCTGTGTGTTTGCCTTGTGTTATATCCGCCTGCATCTGCTGAGATTGGAATAGTGTCGTTGCGGACGTAATGGTGCGCGCGCAATGGACAAAATGATTTAATAAATGGCCCGTTATAAATGCATCATTGATGCGCTGCATTTTATCACGTTCTGTTAGAAAACTATCTGTGTTTTCATCAAGAGCAATGGATTTAGCACCCAAATATACCCAATCAGCCATGCCGTATAATTTTTTGAAAGTAGGAAGATGTTCGGAGATGATTTCTCCTAACCTATCAGCAGCGGGTTGGCTCAGTTCAGGATCATCAAAAAAATCCGTAATATCATCGGCTGAACTGAGGTGCAGGCTCAAATAATGAGCACGAAGAAATTGTGCCGTCTGGCTCAGCTCATTCCAGCTGGTCGGATTAAAGGCAAGGCACTCAAGATTAAATTTTTCCTGTACAGGGCTCATATAGAGAGATCCTTAATCTCAATTCTTAAAAATTCTTTCGCTTCTAATGAGCGGCAAAATACAACATTTAAGGCCTTGGAAATAGTTTCATAACAGGTAGCAAATGCTTGAAATGCATGCGTATTAATAGGAGGCTACAAAAACTTATGGTTAAGTTAGTTGGGGCGCACGTCTTCTTGGCGCGTGAACATTTTACCAAGTGACCAGGTTAGAGCCTTAGCAATTTGCAAAATGGGAGCTCGACGTGAGCGCTGCCTCGCCACTCGTGTTTTCCAAATCGGCCCCATACCTTTGAAGGCTGCGATGATGCCTTTGATACGGGATGGGATTGTGGATGGGTTGGTCATCAACAAAAGATTGCCAAGTATATGTAGAGGAATAGATGGCCAGAAAAGAGGGCCCGGCATATTCATCACATAGGTCCAAATGCGGTTGCGCGTGCCATGAAAAACCGAGAAAGGACTTGCGACACCTGTGATCGCTGAGCCCTCATGATAGACAACGGCGCTGGCGATCTGCATGCAATGATGGCCATCAAGTCTAAAGCGCCAGGCGATATCAACATCTTCGCAATAACAGAAGAAACGTTCATCAAATCCACCGATGTTTTTGAAGATATCGGCCCGGTACATTGAGGCGGCGCCACATGGCGCAAAAACTTCGCCTTCAGCTGGTAAAGATGTAACGGGCCAGCCAATGCCGCCGCGCCATGGAAAGCCTGCAAAGTTGTAGCAATCTCCACAGCCATCAAGACGATCTCTTTTTTGATCATTGATCTGGGTGGAGCCAAAGAGAGTGCAGTTCGGATAACGCTTGGCTGCATCCAGTAATTTTTCGAGCCAATCGGATTGAGCGTAAGCATCAGGATTAAGAAGAACGAGCCATTCGCCCTTGGCATCAGCAGCTGCTCGATTATTGCCAGCGGCAAATCCTAGATTTGTATCGGATTTAATCAAACGAAACCGTTCATCCGGCATCGGGATATTGGCAGAGCTATCGGTTGAAGCATTATCAATAATGATCGCCTCAAAGCCTCTAAAGCTTTGTTCGGCAAGGCAAGATAAACAGCGTTTAAGTCTTTCGCCGCTGTTATAATTAATGATAAGAACTGAGACCAGCATGGTGCTATTGGTCTAAATGCAGTCCCCCGGTTAATCAAGAGAAACAGCTTTATGGCAAATCAGGTTCGTAAAAACCCGTTACGCCACATCCATTATGGCGGCTCACTCTTGAGCCGGGAATTCCTGCGTGGCACGTCAGCGCAAAAACGCCGCTTCTTAAGCCGCATCACGCGCCGCATTCTTCATAAATTTAGACTGCATAACATCCATTTTTTTCTCTTTAGTCTTGCTTGCTATATCACCGTGCGTGACGATCAACGGTACTGGCTTTGGGGCATTCGCGGGCTTGATAATCAAAATGAGTTAAAATCTTGGATCAAAGATCGTGAACAGCCACATATCCTTGTTATGGGCTGGGGTAGTGTTGGTGATGTGCTGCAAATCACACCTCTCTTGCGTGCTTTGCGTCAGAAAATGCCGAAAGCCAAAATTGTGCTCTTACATCGCAGCCCAGCAGCTTCCGCGGTGCTGGCGGGCAATCCCAATCTTGATGGTATTGCCACAGCCGATTTTCATCAGTTTGAAACGCTCAAACATTCCGTCAAAGTTGAAGGTATTGCAGATCTCGTTGTTGAAATACCAAGCATGAGTTTTGTTGTGCGCTATACGCGTGCGCCTCAAGATAAGCGCCATCCGCTTTTTGATGAAGCGATGCCTGAGACATTCTTTGAGACAGCAGAGAATGTTCGCACGCACTGGAACGCACCACGTGGCTATCAAAATGAGAGCGGTAAATTTACCTGGCCCGAAGAGTGGGCTCATTTTCAATATCTCGATGTTCTAGGAATGACAGGCAATTTGCCCATCCATGCGCAATCCCATCTCGATTTCTATACCAAGCCCTCTGACGATGCGATTTTAAAGGACTTACCCAAAGGCAAACGCATTATCACCGTTCAAGCCGGCGTTGATGAAGATGTAGCCAATTGGGCGCGTGTCACAGGCCAGCGCCCCACAAAGCTTTTACCCCTTATTACCTGGGCAGATGCTGTGTGGCGCCTCAAAGAAAAGAATTTTGCACTCGTGCAGATTGGTACCCTCGATGATACGCCTATCGAAGGTGTGGATCTTGATCTGCGCGGCAAAACAACACTTGGTGAAGTGGCGGTAATTTTAAAGAACGCTTATGCCCATCTTGGGATAGAAGGTGGTCTTGTGCACCTCGCGCGCGCCATGCAAACCAAGTCCGTTGTAGTGTTTGGCCCGACATCGCATGCGTTCCTTGGCTATCCACAAAACATCAATCTGACTGTCGGTGATTGTAATGGTTGTTGGGGTGC
Organism: Alphaproteobacteria bacterium; assembly: GCA_049276515.1. Classification (GTDB taxonomy): domain Bacteria; phylum Pseudomonadota; class Alphaproteobacteria; order UBA9219; family UBA9219; genus JAATFY01. The sequence goes on along the minus strand of JBASWO010000175.1, from coordinate 415 downwards.
GACGAAAGATTGGTACATCTATTGCGCGCGTGGTTTGCGTGAGCCTGAATGTATGAATGCCTATAGAGCAGAGACACTTGTGAATGCTGTAAGAGAATTGGAAGCCACAGGACAGGCTAAACAGGCTAGTGCTAATTCTTAAGTTTAGAGGCAAATTTGTGCCCTAAAAGCATAAGTGATATACCCAAACCATATTTTACATGTCGCTGAGTTGCGCCATACTAGTTGCTCATAGTTAGGGAGATATTGATGTCGCAAGCTCAAGCCCGTCGCGATGAAACGGTTGAATTACCTTTTACGCCAATTCTTGAAGGCAACGAATATCCCACCTCACGCTTTGCTCGCTATCTGGGTCTTATTAATCCTGGCGACAATGTACATCGTCGCGTCAGTTTGGATGAGGCAAGCAATGCTC
>JBASWO010000174.1:0-9242 GCA_049276515.1 Alphaproteobacteria bacterium | reverse complement strand
GCATAGGCAAGAGCAAGTGTACTGCCCCAGGAGCCGCCAAAAACATGCCAGCGCTCAACGCCACGGTCTTTACGTAAAGCTTCGATATCGGAGACGAGAAGTTGTGTTGTATTGTTGCGTGTTTCGCCAAGCGGTGTTGAGCGACCCGCACCACGCTGATCAAAGATAATGATGCGGTAGGTCGTGGGATCAAAAAAGCGGCGGTGGGTGGGGGTGGCACCTGCACCGGGACCACCATGCAAAAAAACAACGGGCACGCCTGCTGGATTGCCACTTTCTTCCCAATAAAGCGTATGGATATTGTCGACCTTAAGCGCGCCCTTAAGATAAGGCTCAAGTGGCGGAAAAAGTTCGCGCAGGGCCACAATAGTCTCCGTTACCGGAAAAGATACCTTACTTTAGTAACGCAGCAAGACGGCGGCTGGCAAGAGTTAGCATCGCTACGTCAACAGTACCGCTGCTACGCCATTCATTGGCAATGGCATCATAGCTTTCCAGCTTGCCGGCATTGCGTTGCGTCCACTCAAAGAGACGCTGGCTATCACTCTTCGTCTTATTATCTTTGCATTTGCCAATAATGATCTCGGCAATACGGCGTTGTGTTGCCGTGAGCTCATCCAAAACCGCATCAACAGCTTCGCGTTGCATAGGCGTCTGCGCCACAATCGCATTGGCATGTTCAGCGAGCCAATCAAGACTAAGGCGATGACCAAGGCCGAAGAACACTTCGGCAGCTAACTCAATGCTGCAGCCTGATTGTTTGGAAAGGCGTGTGAGATCAAGCGCCGATGCCAAGACGGGCATCATAGCAATATGCTGGGCAAGAGATGCGGGAACGCCTTGCGAAGAAAGCTTTTCTTCAGCTTTCTTAAAGCGACCATTGATCTCAGCTGGACGTTTTTCAAGCCACGCTACAAGGCGCTCGATACCCTTGGCATAGAGTTCTGTTACAGGACCAAGCTTTGCTGGCAAATCACCATCTGAGAGGAACCAATGCACAGCTGCTGCCATGGTTTGGTTGATGGTAAGGAGCATATGCGTCTGGACCTTAGCTGGAACCTTATTATCCAACGCTTCAATTTCATGCCAGAGATTGCGGAAACCAAAGGCGCCGCGTGCAATCAAATAGGCGCGAACGATATCAGGGATCGAACGGCCTGTGCGTTCTGCCATGTTGATTATGAAATGGCTGCCGGCGCGATTGATAATACTATTGGTGATGCCCGTTGCGATGATTTCACGGCGCAATTGATGTTGCGGGATCTCACTCTCGTACTTCTTGGCTAAGAGTGATGGGAAATAGGCCGCTAGATCATCAAGGAAAGCTTCATCATCGGGAAGATCTGAATCCAATAGCTGTTGGTAGACAGCAATCTTGGCGTAAGCCAAAAGAACAGCAAGCTCAGGACGTGTTAAACCTTTACCGCTTCGTTGGCGATCAGCGATTTCACTACTTTCTGGTAAAAACTCAACAGCGCGATTGAGAAGGCCAGATTTTTCCAACGCATACATGCTAGCTGTATGTTGTGGGAGTAACTCATAAGCTTGCGCTTCTGCGACTGAGAGAGCTTGGGTTTGTAGATAATTGTCGCGCAAGACTAATCTCGCTACATCATCCGTCATGCTAGGAAGAAGTTTATTGCGAGCGGCTAAAGGCAAACTGCCTTTGATAACCAACTTACGTAACAAGATCTTGATATTAACTTCATGATCCGATGTATCAACGCCAGCCGAATTATCAATCGCATCTGTATTGATATGACCGCCTTTAAGGGCATATTCGATACGTCCGCGTTGTGTGGCGCCTAAGTTGGCGCCTTCGCCAATGATCTTAGCGCGGACATCTTGGCCATCGACGCGCAACGCTTCTGTTGCACGGTCGCCAATGCTTTCATGGCTTTCGTCACTGGCCTTAATATAGGTGCCAATACCGCCGAAATAGAGCAATTCAACATCGGCCTTGAGAAGCGCCTGAATAAGGTCAGCCGGTGGCAAGCTATCAGCGACAATGCCGTAAGCTTTTTTCATCTCAGGAGAAATTTTGATGAATTTTTCTGAGCGTGGGAAGATACCGCCGCCTTTAGAAATTTTCTTAGCATCATAATCTGCCCAACTACTGCGCGGCAGTTTAAACAGGCGGGCACGTTCACCATAGCTCACAGCAGCATCGGGGTTCGGATCGCAGAAAATATGCCTGTGATCGAAAGCGGCAAGGAGACGCGTATGTTTGGAGAGCAGCATGCCATTTCCAAACACGTCACCCGACATATCGCCAACACCAACACAGGTGAAATCAGTCGTTTGAATATCTTTGCCAAGCTCACGGAAATGGCGCTTCACAGCTTCCCAGGCACCGCGGGCTGTAATGCCCATTTCTTTATGGTCATAACCAGCTGATCCGCCTGATGCGAAGGCATCATCCAGCCAGAAACCAAATTCTTGCGAGATGCCATTGGCGATATCTGAGAATTTAGCTGTGCCTTTATCGGCAGCTACAACCAAATAAGGATCATCTGCATCGTGACGGACAACGCGCTCAGGTGGGATAATCTTATTACCACTGCGGTTATCTGTAATATCCAAAAGGCCGCACATCATGATGCGATAGCAAGCAATGCCTTCGGCTTGAAACTTGTCTGCTTCAAGGGGAGGGCGCTTAACGATAAAGCCACCCTTTGAGCCCACAGGCACAATGACGCTGTTTTTGACCATCTGCGCCTTCATCAGACCCAAGATTTCATTGCGGAAATCATCACGTCTGTCAGACCAGCGGATACCACCACGTGCAACTTTGCCACCGCGGAGATGGACAGCTTCCGTGCGTGGGCTATAGACAAAAATTTCATAGAGAGGTTTAGGCAGCGGCATAAACTCAACAGCGCGACTGTCAAACTTGATTGAAAGATAGGATTTGTGCGTGCCTTCTTTAGTCATCTGGAAGTAATTGGTGCGCAAAGCTGCGTGTACCAAGTTCAGATAGCGACGAACGATACGATCTTCTTCGAGGGCTTCGATTTTGCCCAACATGTCATTGATCGTATCTTCAATATCTTTGCAGCGCTTCTCGCGATTGCCCTTGAGATCGGGATCGTGGCGAGCAAAGAAGAGGGCATAGAGTTGTTGGGCTACGCGGGCATGATTGAGGAAGGTTGCCGCCATCATTTCATGGCTATAAGGGATACGCAGCTGACGTAGATAGCGTGCAAAATCGCGTAAGACTTGCACTTCATGACCTGCCATGCCGGCACGCAAAGTGAGTGCATTAAAGGCATCATTTTCTAATTCACCAGTCCATACTTTACCGAAAGCTTCTTCGAAAGCCGGCTTAATATGATGGAAGTCAGCAATCAGAGGATGGCTGGGCCGTCCAACAAACTCATGAACAAAAACCGATTTTGAGCTGTCCTTGGGTTTAATTTCATAAGGACCGTTCATATATTCGACTTTAAGACCGAAATTTTCGATCAGAGGAAGAACGTTTGAAAGTCCAATCGGTCTTTCAATCTGGAACAATTTCAAATGTTGTAAGCCCTGATCATCGGCAGGCGATAAATCAACAATCAAATGTCCGGCATCAAGCGTCTTGCCGCGCTCAAGATTATGTATGTCATGAACAGCAAGAGGTGGGGCTACGAGATCACGATAGGTTGCTGGGAAGGCGCTGCCATAGCGACGAAGCAGAGCAAGCGCTGTGGCTTCACCATATTCTCCTACCAGGCAATCGCGTAAACGATCGGTCCAGCCACGGCACATTTCGCGCAGCTCTTTTTCCATCTGCGTTAAATCAGGATGCGGTGATTCCGCTGAGAGTTGAATGGTGACGAAAACACGCGCCAATTGGCTGTCATCAATACGCACATTCCAATCTTCAGCCTTGCCTTTATAGGCGGATTCTAAAAAGCTCTGCAGACGATCGCGGAGTGCTGAATCGTAGCGATCGCGCGGAACGTAGAGAAGGACTGTCGCAAAACGCTCAAAAGGATCACGGCGCGCAAAGAGAGCAACACGCGCACGTTCTTGTAATTGCAGAATGCCAAGGCTGTTTTGTAAAAGTTCATCTTCATTGATTTGGAACAACTCATCATGCGGATAAGTGTTCAAAATATGAATGAGCGCTTTGCCATCATGGCCGTTAGGATCAAAACCTGCGCGCTTTTGCACATGGGCAATTTTAAGACGCAAGAAAGGGATTTGATGTGGGTTCTGTGAATAAGAACGTGAGGTAAAGAGGCCTACAAAGAGACGTTCGCCCACGATATCGCCCTGCGTATTAAAGCGGCGAACGAAGATTGCATCCATCGGCACTATACGATGAACGTGCGATGTCTGATTGGTCTTTGTGACAACCAATAAATGATGTTGTTGGACATAGCGCTGCAAAGTTGCTGTTTTCTTAGCGCCTCTGTCACGCAAGCCGCCAAACATACGGATTTCAGGATTGCGTAGAACGCCAAGACCGCTTTCAGGTAATACTTTAATGCTACTAAGTTTGCCGCCTTCTTGGACCAGATCAATGTCACGATAGCCAAGATAAGTGAAGTTATTGTCATTCAACCAACGCAGGAAAGCCTTGGTTTCTTCTGTATTTTCGCTGGCAGCTTCGTTGTGCTTCGATGCTGCGGCCTGAGCAATGGATTCTTCCATGCGCTGACGCATCTTAGGCCAATCTTCGACAGAAGCTCTTACATCTTTAAGGATAACGTGGATTTCGGCTTCAATTTCTTTGAGCAATTCAGGATCAAGACAATGATCCATCTGAATATGCATAAAGGATTCAGGATGACCGTTACCTTTTTTAGCAACGCCTAAAATTTTGCCTGTCGCATCACGATTAATATAGAGAACAGGATGGATGGTGAGATGGATTGTAAGGCCACGTTTTTGCAACGTGCCAGAAACAGAATCCACCAGGAACGGCATGTCATCATGCACCAACTCAATGACGCTGTGATCAACCGTCCAGCCATCTTTTACGGGTGATGGATTGTAAAGACGTAAGTGATAGCTTTTTGGTTTTAGATTTTGCGCTAAATTCCAGATGGAGGCGGCGATATGTTCGCGATCACTCGCTGAGAAGTCGGCCAAATCGGCGGCAAGAACATTGTCGTAAAAAGCCTGAACAAAATCTTTTGGAGCAGGGGCCGCTATGCGCGCAACATCGGTTTTTTGTGCTTTATCTTTAGCGCCTGAGGGGGATGATTTTGTCCGGACTGAGCTTCGTGCCATTACGCATTTCCTGAGAGAATTTCTTATGAAGATGCAGGCACTTAAGGGGCCGCTCATCTGTGCGCGGAAGTTAACGCTGCAGCATCAGGAGGTCAAACAAAAGCAGAGAAATTACCGATTACAGGTTGTTCTTTATGCTGCAGATGCGGCCCCTCAATTTGGATCACTATCTTCAGAAAAACCCATGTGAATGGAGCTACAAAAGTAGGTCACTCATTCACATGAATATGTCCTCTTATATGGCAAACCATTGCAAAAATTAGCTTATTTCTAATTTAAGCCTTTGATATTCATAAACAGTGTATGCAATTAAGAATCGTTTGCATTATTAATTAGATGAGTATAGATAAGAATCATTCGCAACTAAGCATGTGAAGGATTCTGTCATGTCACTCTCTAACGCCGCCATCATCGACACCTGGTTTCAAAATGAAATTGAAGAAGAGGGCATGACCGAAGACCACGGTTATCTGTGGCGGCATATGATTGAATCGGCCCCTGAAAAAGATTTCCGCAATTTTCAGGTTTTGGATTATGGCTGCAATCGGGGTGGCTTTCTTAATATGCTGCATTCCATGCGGCCCTATCGCCGCGGGATCGGCGTGGATGTCGCAGCGCAGTCCTTAGCGATTGCACGCCAGCGCCATGCCAATCTGCCGATTGATTTTATTCAGCCGCACCAAATGTGCCGAGCAGCCGGCAATACCGACATCGCTTTCAGCCATGAAGTTCTCTACCTGCTTCCTGATTTAGAAAGTCATGCGGCCTGCATGGCGCGCACTTTAAAAAATGGTGCCTCTTATTATGCGGCGATTGGTTGCCACACAGGCAATCCGCTTTGGATGAAATGGCGTAAGTTGATTGCGCAATCCACATCCTTGCCCGTTTATGATTATAGTCTTGATGATTATGCCAAGGCTTTTCAAAAAGCTGGCATGCGGGTTGAGATGAAAGCGTTTCAGCTACCTGACTTTGTCTTGATCAAACCTGACAATGCCTATTTCCCTAAAGCAGCTGACAGCCTGCAATATCACACGAATGTCAAAGTGATCATTCGCGCAAGTATGGCTGGATAATCATGTTTGATAGCGAAGCAAGAGAAGCGGGCGTTGCCGACTATGTCAATCATGCCTTTTCGGTCTACAGTTTTGTAAGCCAACAACAGGATCTATCGCCACGAAACCCTGCGCTTAATGGCGTCTTATCGGCTTTTGTGCACGAGACGATGCGTGAGCGCGCACCTGCTGATGTAGCAGCCATCTTAAGCCATCCTATCATCCAAGAGATCGCACCCGAATTGCGTCGGCATCTCGGAAGAGCTGAATTTGAAATGGAATGTTATTGCGCAGCCGCTATGGCTGGAAACATTCCGGGTGCCGCTTCTCATTATTCTGATTATTCCGGGTTTATTTATCGCGGTAATTATGAGGCACTTGTTGAGAGTGAATTAAGGGCCATGAAATGGCACATCAAGCAGCCGCCCTTAAAGCCCGAAAGTGAAAGTGTAGCTTTTGTAGGCGCTGGGCCTCTACCCATCAGCGCAATCATGTTCTCGCAACGTACAGGCTTGCCTGTTACATGTATTGATATTGATCCCGAAGCCTGCCGATTAGGCGCCAACCTTATTCGACATTTAGCGGCAACGGATCCTCTATGCAGAGATATTGATAAACGCATCCATTATGTTTGTTCATCAGGTGATGCGCATGATTATGCAACACATCCGATCGTCTTTATTGCCAGCCTCGTCGATCAAAAAGATAAAGTATTGCAACGTATCGTACGCACATCACACACAGTTGCGATGACCGTTGTGCGCACAGCTGAAGGTCTCAGTACTTTACTCTATCAACCTGAAGACTGCATAGCTGGCCAAGAAGAATATAATATGTATCTCACTGGGCAAAGTAAGCGTACGGCCGATGCCATTAACACCAGCCTGGTTTATAAATTTCCGCCTGGGAAATGGTTTGCTCGTAACAAAATCGAATTTATTGGTGCTACAGATGATGTTACAGCCCTTCGCCCCATGGGACGTAGACGTATTCGTACCCTTGATGCCCGTGTGATTTAGGAGTGATTTAAAATGGTAGAATTTGTAAATCTCTCCGATTTTACGAGTTATGCAGAAACATGTACGGCACCCTTATTTCCTCGAAAAGTAGGCACAATAAGGGAAATAACGATGCGAGATGCAGCACAGCCTGCTTTTTTACGACTCTTTAAAAGGGGCCGTAAACTGCCCAACCTGCGGCGCATCCTTTAAAGTTCTTATCTTTATAAAGCCATTTTTTGTCGCATACTGTAACCAACGACCATAATTTAAAGGTTACATGAATGCCGGTTTCTTTCTTTGCTACCTTTTTTGCGCTTTTGCTTTTCACGTCTCCCGTTTTGGCGGCTGAGGTGCCTACCGCGCAAGATAAGCTCGCACCCCATCAAGTCTTGCGGGGTTCTTTTATTGAAACACATCCAGTAAAAGGTTTTGATAAGCCGATGACCACCTCGGGGACTTTTGTTGTGGCCCCTCAATATGGATTACTTTGGGAAATTCAAAAACCCATGGCCACGACAACAATCGTAACGCGTGAGACTTCTGTTCAAGACATTGGTGGTTTGGTGATTAAGCTTCCGATAAAAAATCTTCAGCGCCTTTACGATATTGTAAGTTCAGCACTCATCGGCAGATGGAGTACGCTTGAAAAAGATTTTGTTATTACAAAAGGGGCGAAGGATGCGCCGTGGCAACTCACTTTGACGCCGCGTCGTGATGTGCAATCGCCGATGCCTTATAAAGTGATCACTGTCAGCGGTAATCGCTTTATTGAAAGTATCGTTCTCACCAAGCTCAATGGCGCCTATGAAAGCGTTACTTTTAGTGAGCAAACTTTAACGTCATTGCCTTTGTTAGGTGAAGAAGCTGCAAAATTTTCTAAGATCAAAAAGACATCACAGGAGGAAGCGCAATGAAACCATTCTTAAACTCACTCTGTTTCCTATTGATGCTACTTCTGCCACTCAGTGCTGAAGCGCATAGTTATAAAAAGGGCGATATACAAATCGGCCATATCTGGATGCGTGCAACGCCCATGGGGGCAACAACTGCAGCTATCTACATGCCCCTCTCAAACGCAGGACAAGAAACAGATAGGCTGTTAGGGGGATCAAGTCCGGTCGCTGCTAAAATTGAGATCCACGAATCTTTGGTTGTAGATGGTGTCATGAGAATGAGAAAGCTTGATGCCTTAGCACTCGAGCCTCGTAAGCCCGTTAGTCTTAAGCCAAGAGGTCTTCATTTGATGGTGTTTGGATTAAAAGAACGTCTCAAAGAAGGAGAAAAAATTCCTCTTACACTTCAATTTGAGAAAGCCGGTACAGTTGATGTCGAGGTTGACGTCGAGGCGGTAGGTAAAACAGCGATCGAACATAAAGGAAAAAACCATGAGTAATCTTCGTATCCTGCTTCTTGCAGGTTTGTGTGTAGTGGCATCATTTGGCAGCGCAAAGGCTGAAGAAGATATCGGCTGTGTTTCAACGACCTTTCGTATGCTGGGTCTAGCCAATGACAAAATTTGTATCACGGCTTTCAGAGATCCGGATGTTGAAGGTATCGCTTGTTATGTCAGTGCGGCAGTAACGGGCGGGGCTAAGGGTCTTGTAGGCCTTGCTGAAGATACATCGGATGCTTCGATTTCTTGCCGGCAAATAGGTCCTATCAAGATCAAACCTGATCTTGATGATAAGCAAAAAGTCTTCAGCGAAAGACGCTCGATCCTGTTCAAATCACTTCAAGTTATCCGCTTTTTTGATAAGCCCAATAACAGCCTCGTTTATTTGAGCTATTCAGATCGCATCATTGAAGGCTCGCCAAAGAATTCTGTTTCGGCCGTGCCGATCATGCCTTGGCCTTCAAAATAAAGACACGTCGTAAAGAATGAGGCAGATCTTTAAGTGGGATCTGCCTCATTTTTATTTATGGGTTTGGCGGTGCTGGAACTGAAGGTGCTGGGATGCTT
>JBASWO010000173.1:0-10353 GCA_049276515.1 Alphaproteobacteria bacterium | reverse complement strand
GAAGGGCGTCGTGCCCCGGCTAAGCCGCAGAATTTCCCTGTATTTCCAATCAAACAAGGCTAAAGTGCCTCTCTATCAGCTCTTACTTACTGTTCTCAATGCCCGATTCTCGTTCCTTTCGCCAGCTTATGGGTTGTTTTGCCACCGGCATTACGGTCGTGACGGCCCTGGACCCACAAGGCAAACCCATTGGCCTTACCGTCAATTCTTTGACCTCGGTTTCACTCAATCCCTTATTGGTTTTGTTTTGCATCGACAAAAAGGCACAGGTTTATCCCATCTTCAAACAGTCAAAGTCCTTTGCCATCAATATGCTGAGTGAAAGCCAGCAAGATGTTTCTCAGCACTTTGCGGATTTTCGTCATCATCCCAAACCACCAAAGCTCTGGGACAAACCTCAACAGGGATGTCCTATTTTACGCCAGACATTGGGTTGGATGGTCTGTCGCAAGAAGGCAGTCTATAAAGGCGGCGATCACGATATTTTTATGGGCGAGGTTACAAAATTATATAAACGCTCTGGCCAGAAAGATCCTCTCCTCTATTTCCATGGCCGCTATCGTCGCATTGAAGCGCTATGAGTTTTATCCGTTGTCTCGCGATGCTGGCCTTGGCTGCTGTCCTCGCAGAAGAAGCGGCGGCAAGCCAACAAAAATACACCTATGACGATATAGAGTTGATGAAGCGTGCCAATAACAAGTACGCATCAGGCGAATTACCTTTAGGCGATAGACGCTATGTAACGGAAGCACCGCGCAAGGGTTATATTTTTCTATGCAATGTCCCCAATAAAGATGAAGGTGGCGCTCAACAAGAAGGCAGCTGGATACACCGAGCAAGTTGGAATATTTTTCAGAAATTAGCTGTGCAAGGCAAAGTCACATGGAGTGATGCATCCCTCACCCACGCCATTGAGGGTGATCAGCGCCAATTGACTGGCAATGGTCTTCCCATCAATCACCCGACAGGTCTTTTTCCTATTCAATATAATGACCCAGCTGCTCTCTTTGATCGCAATCCCAATAGCATCAAAGCGCAGTCTGTACGCGAAACTTTACCCATGCAGCCCACTTACTCAGATACGCCCTATTGCATGGGGGGCGAAGCCGGCGTGATGCTGACGGGCGTTTCTCTCTTCAATGGATTTGATGCTGCTTTACGCGATGCGGCTGCTCATGAATTACAAGATATGTGCCAAGGACACCCTCAAAAAGAAGGCCACTATCATTATCATAGCCTCAGCTCGTGCATCACAGACATCAGTATCAAAACGGTTATTGGCTATGCCTTAGATGGTTTCCCCATCACCGGACCCATGGTGGCTGATAAACGTTATCTCACAACCGATGATTTGGATGAATGTCATGGCATCACCAGCGAAATTATCGAAGATGGAAAAAAGAAAATCACTTATCACTATGTGATGACCCAAGATTTTCCTTACTCCGTCAGTTGTTTTCGTGGTCATCCAACGCGGCGCGGACCGCACCGCACACCGATCAAAGCCCCTCAACAGTCTGAAGAGCAAAAGACACAAGAACAGCCAAGCAACAATCAACGCAATCAGCAGATGCAAAAGCCACAGAGCAAAAATCAATTGCCTCAACCACCGCGTGAAGCGATTTTTGCCTGCGATAATCATGCCGATGGCACACAATGTGGCTTTGCAACAAAACGGGGCGATATGATTACCGGCCGCTGCTTACGACCACCGGGACAAGAGACCCTCGCCTGCGTGCCCAACCATTAGTTTTGTGGATGAAACACTAATTCTGGTAATTGACGCGCCGCTAAGTCTTCGGCTGTGCCAGAGAGAGTTATATACTCTACGTCATTCCACATTTTGACGAGATTGCCGTAGTAAGGGGAGAGAATATGACCCGACTCTCCTGTCGTGATCATAAAACGTGATTGATCTGGATTGGCCAAATCATAAACCCCGCGGAAACCGCCACCATGATTGCGGACAAAGGGATTATCGGATTTAGGTGAAAAACTACCGCCGCGATCAACAGTGTAAAAATCGCCGCTGCTCGCAACGCTGAGATCACTCTTGGCCGATAAGAAGGGAATGTGTTTATAAACTTTATGTTTGAGCTCTGTTATATGCTCATTGCCCCAACGCCAACTCGACATTCCGCCGCTTTCACGATCCTCCAACATATCGAGAGCTTCATCGAGAGCTTTTGCCATAATCGCATCGCAATTGGGTGCAGGATGTTCAAAATCATCACCACACCATGCCGTTAAATGATTGGCCAAAATATAGGCGATGCTTGTTGCAGCATAAGGTCCGCGCTCTTTGAGAGGATTATCAGCATGATCCACAAGCATAAGTTTGTGTAATTTATAGAGCCATGCATCAAAGATGAGGGGCTCGGGACGGTCTTTATCCATATCGCCATTCCAGCCCTTGAGTAAGTCAAGAGCTGCAACGGACTGAGGCTCCGTCACTTTAAGATTGATGAGATAGGGCAAGAAGGCTTTAGCAACCAGCGAGACATGATCGCCCTGCATCAAAGATGAAACATCAAGTGAATGCTGCTTGGTCGTATCAAAATACTGCTGAATGCGCATAGCACGGTAAGGCTCTTCCCAATCGACGCCATAAAAATAAACCTGCCCCGGCGATGTCACAGCATTATTGGCATTAAAGACAAAACCAGAAGCTGGATTGTAAAGCTGTGGTAATTGACTGAAAGGTACCATGCCAATCCAATCATAATCACCTGAAGCCCCGTCAGATGGCGTCAGGCCAGCACCTTTTTTGCGAACCGGAACAAGACCTGGATTGATGAAACCAATATTGCCTTTGTCGTCAGCATAAACAATGTTCTGAGGTGGTGCCTGATACTGTTTTAAAGCCTGCGTAAAATCTTCCCAGTTAAAGGCGCGATTAAGGTGCATTAAAACTTCTGATGTCGGATCACGATCGCCAAGACCTGTGAAAGACAGCGCCATCACTTTGCCGCTGCCCGCTAACTCTTGCATATCAGAATCAATATCAGACATGACAGGTCCATGGCGTGTTGAACGAACCTTGAGCGTCACATCTCTTCCATTTTTAACCTGGATGACTTCTTCACGTATGCGAAAAGCTTCGCTGCCGTTCGGCGTCAAATAATTGTCGGTGTTTTTAGGATCGATAGTTTCGATAAACAGATCTTGCACATCACTATCAGTTGTCGTCAGGCCCCAAGCGATATGATTGTTTTGGCCTAGCAGTACAATAGGAAGACCAGGAACAGTGGCGCCTTTGAGACTTAGATCGGGTGTCACGATCCGGGCCAAAAACCATAAAATCGGCGCCTCTAATCCTAAATGCGGATCGTTTGCTAAGATGGGCTTGCCTGTAGTGGTGCGCGATCCTGCAATGACCCATTCATTGGATGCACCATGATCAAGATTTGTGATGCGACCTAGCTTTTCATAAATCTCGTTCTCCGACTTCTTCTTAAGCGGTGCTTTTGTTTTCAAAGGAGGAGGCAATATTTGACTGCTTCCAATTGAAACACGGCTATGAGGCGACGTTGTAATGGGCGAGTCTCCTGGCAAGGGCGGAAAGAGAGCCGTCATTTGCTCAGGCTTAGTTTTTGCCTGCAGCAAATTTTCACGCAGCATTTCCAATTTATAATTATGACTGAGTTGTAAGCCCATCAATTTGCCCCAGACAACAGAGTCAGCAGGCTTCCAAGCCTCAGGTGTAATACCTGTAATCAAAAATTCTGGTGGCAAGGATTTGCTATGGCTTTGTAGCCATGCATTAACGCCATCAGCATAAGCTTGAAAGAAAGCCTGCGCTTCTCCCGACATCGCATCAAAGCTGCTTTGCGCCAAAGGATAGAGACCAAGCGTTCGAATAAATTTATCGACGCCAAGCATATCAGAGCCAACCGCTTCCGCTAAGCGGCCCTGTCCCGCCCTGCGCTGCATTTCCATCTGAAACAAACGCTCACTGGCGTGAATATAACCCAACGTGCGTACAGCATCATTCATGCTATCTGCAAAAATATGCGGCACGCCATGCTCGTCACGGTACACACGCACAGAGGATGACAGGCCTCGCATATCGACCTGCCCTACATAGCTCGGCAAGGCACGTTGAAAGGATTGCCCCACATACCATGCGCCCAAACCAAGAGCGACAAGGATTACAGGGATCAAATAAAGGAGTGCGCGTAAGATTTTTGCCATGTGAGGGAGAGAATCTACCGAGAAAGTACCCTCATTTATATATCACAGGCCAAAGGTAATTCACTGCGATTTTATTCTATGCTAGCCTTACCTATGCAGCAAAAATCCTATCAAGGGCTGAGCCCGCTTGGTTTTCACAACATTGCTTATACTGAGTGGGGCAATGCCTCATCCCCCCAAACCCTGCTCTGTGTTCATGGGCTGACACGCAATGGCCGCGATTTCGACTGGCTTGCAGAAGATTTACAATCTGAGATGCGTGTTATCTGCCCCGATATGGTTGGCCGCGGCAAAAGCGACCGCCTCAAAGATCCCGCTCTTTATAGTTACGCACAATATATGTCTGACATTACGGCACTCATTGCTCGCACCGGCGCTGAAAGCATTGATTGGGTTGGCACCTCTATGGGCGGCATATTGGGTATGTATATGGCGGCGCAAGCAAAGACGCCGATTAGACGATTAGTGATCAATGATGTGGGCCCCTTCATTCCACTCACATCCCTCAAACGTATTGCTGATTATGTTGGCATGCCTTTGGAATTTGCAGATGTAGATCAGTTAGAGCGCCACATCAGAAATATTTATGCTCCTTTTGGCATTACCGAAGATGCAGATTGGAAACGCCTAGCTGAGACCAGCACCTATCTTTTAGAAAATGGAAAGAGAACCTTGTCGCATGACATTGGCATTGCCAAAAATTTTCAGAGCCTCAAAGAAGATGTCAATTTCTGGCAGGTGTATGATCAGATTAAATGTCCCACACTGATTTTGCGGGGATCTCAATCCGATGTTTTATCGGCTGAAACCGCCAAAGAAATGACGCAGCGCGGACCGCGAGCGAAACTAATAGAGTTCAAAAATGTGGGACATGCGCCTGCACTCATAAATAGTGAGCAAATTGAGATAGTTAGATCATTTATTGCCCAATAGTGATAATTTCTTGCCTATTTATGGGAATATGTACTAAACATCTGCACCGATTACATATTTAAAGAAATTATAGAGAAAAATTACATGTACCGTGAAGATGACAAGTTCGCCCATGCGGAAGTGCAAGGCGACGTAAAGCCAGTTGTAACAATTGCAGCCGCAAAAAAAGAGGCAACCACTCGTAAAAGAGTGGGTGGTTTTCCTATGCCTGCCACAGTCATACTTATGACCAAGCATCTTGCAAAAAATGGCGATCCATTTTGGGTGGCTGTACAAAATGAAATACCAGCCCTTTGGAGTTATGCCTCAGGGCTTACGAGAAACCCTGTGCGCTGCGAAGATTTAATGCAAGGCACACTCTGCAAGGTTGTTCAAAGCAAGGACAAATTTATCGAAGGTAGTCCCATGCTGCCTTGGCTGCGCAAATTAATGAGTAACCATAATATTGATGAATATAGGAGGCCAATGAACCGCCTTGAAGATGAAGATGCCGATGGTCAACATGCTGGAACTCTTTTTACGCCTGCAACGACTATTGAATCTTATATGGACGCCGCTGACGCTGAAAAAGTTCTGAAAAGATTACCCCATGAGCAACAGCAGATCCTTGCTCTTACAGTTTTACATGATATCACCTACCGTGAAGCTGCTGAACTTCTAGGTTGCCCAGAACCAACTCTGAAAGCACGCGCTCGAAGAGGCCGTGCAGCAGCCTTACATCAATTAGGTTGGAACGAACATTTAGAAGCTATAGATTTAGATCCGCCAGCTCTCCGCTTTTCCAACCGTGCGCGCAACGCGGCGCTTTGAGGTTCTTATAATGCGCGTCTCTTTTGAAGAACCCTTAGATACTCTTTTTGAACAAGAACGGCGCCATGAGGATTTGGGCTCTGCTGCGCAGAAAATAACGGCACAGAGAACAGGTAATATTGAAGATAATGCTACAATACCTTCTATTGTAACGATGTATGTAAGGGAAGCTCAAAGAACCTGCGACCCATTTAGAAAAGAAATGTTTTTTGCAGCGCAACCTGTATGGGCCTTCGCTTTTAGTCTCTGTCGGAACCACGCGCGGGCTGATGATATCTTACAAGAAACATTGACCAAAGCCTGGAACAGTCGGGATACATATCTAGGCACAGGCATGCGCCATTGGCTTTTCAAGATTGCCCAAAATCACTATCGCTCAGAACAAAGACGTGCCTGGCGGAGTGAAGAAGATATAAATGAACGCCGCGCAAATGCTTTAGCTGTAGAGCCTGAACAAATTGATGGTCTTCATCTCGCTAACGTAAGGGCAGCAATAGAGTATTTGTCTCCTGAACAGCGCAAGGCTTTCGAGCTTATCGTTGAACAAGGCCTTACCTATGATATCGCAGGTGAAATCCTTGGTTGTCCCCCAGGCACTATTAAAAGCCGTGTCTCTCGAGCCCGAGACTTCATACTGAGTGAATTAAATTGGGGCGATGATTTAGAACCCGTAGATTTCCGGCCAGCAAAACGTAAAGCAGTTTTAACAAAAACACTTTAAGGCTGGCTAAGACCACATTCTCCATTTCCGAATATCGTGGCAAGCGCACAGGGTGAGCCCAATAAAGGTGCGGGTTCATAACCAACTTTTGGCACAACAATAAAGCGCTGCAACCGATTGATCGCATCACCAAAAATCACTTTAAGATAAAGATTGTAATTCAAGCCGCGCGCTACACGCTCCATGCCTTCGAGCAAAGCCGCGCAACTATTATCAGGCAGTTGATCGCCTTGGGCCGCTTGTTCGCCAAGCAAATAAACGATGGGGCGCGTCACAAAACGTAATTTAATAGCATGAGGACCAACAAGCCGTCCGTAAGGATTGAGATTATCGAGGCCATAGGGATAGCTATTATAAGAATTGCACTGCGCTGCATCAGCTGGACCAAATCCTTGACGATTACTTTTAGCGCGGGATGTTGTGAAATAAAGATAGGATGATGGGTTTGCGACAACAAACCGCACATTTATATTGTGTTGATCAAGACTATCAGGCGCTTGTCCAAGAGCCGCATAACGCTGAACAAAATCTCCACCGGCACCATGTCCTACAAGGACGACCTGATTAAGATCAGGAAAAAACTTTTTATCACTGAGATACATCAGAAGGATATCAATGGCTGTAAAACTACTGATACCTTTTTGACCTAAAGAATCGCCACCTGTAATCCAACCATCTAACGGCCAGCGTGCAAACATCTTACCTTGATCAGGTAATTGTCCGGCATAATGCATGATGTCTGAATCTTGCAAAAATTGTGGCGCCATAATGAATGTCGTTGCACTCGCTTCACCAGCGAGTGATGTCATCATGGCAAGTGTCGCTGAGGCATTGCGCGAAAAATCATGAATAACAATGACAGCTTGTGTCAAACCAGGATGATCGATTTCTAATGCATGGTTAGTCGCCAGCGGGATGAATTGCGCTTGTGCATCCGGGCCACCATTAAGAGGCAAAAGCGGGAAATAGCTCGCCGGAGGCGGTGGAAATGTTGGCGGCATGAGATTGGCAGCTGACACCGGCGCCGCCATCAATAAGGCCAATAAAACGAGCTCGTATATTTTGGTGTGCTTGCGCATGTGACTGAGGCTCTTTAACATCAATACAAAGGAGAGACCAGCCATTATGACTACCCCCGATATCTTACGCGTCGCCGCGCTTGTTGATTTGCCGCGCACACCACAATCGGGTGGACATGTTAAATGCTGGGAACGACTAGCAGAAGCTGCAGCGCAAGCTGATTTACCAGTTGATCTAACAGTTTATTTTTCTGGCCCAAATGCCATGGAGGTTTTGAGCGCCAAGTCACGTCTTCGCCATTTACCACCAGTCTTTAGTACAGCCAATTTAAAATTCTTACCCTATATGCCCGATACAACAGATCTCGCACCCTACCATCCTGCTTTGGCGCGTGAGTTAACTGAGTTTGATATTATCCATACAACTGATTGCTACTTTGCTTTTGCTCAAACAGCTGAACGCATCAGCCGTAGTCACTCCATTCCTTTAGTCACATCATTTCATACCGATACACCGTCCTATACGCGCATCTTCACAAAACAGACGATTGATAAACTTTTAGGTGCGTGGCCAATTTTGCGCGACACACTGATTGATACCTGGCAAGTACCAGAACGTCAGGGGCGCACTATGGAAAAGAAGATGCGCCGTCATTTAGAGCAATGCCAATATGCCATCATGACGCGCGAAGAAGATCACACTTTGGCCGAAAGCCTCTTAGGACAAGGGCGTGTTAGTCATTTACGTCTTGGTATCGATAAAAGCCTGTTTGGCCCCCATCGCGCGGATCGGGAAGGTCTTGAGCGTGATTATTTGATTCCACCTAACCGCGTCATTGCTTTGTTTGTTGGACGTGTCGACATAGGCAAAAATATTTATGTCCTAACCGATGCCATCGAAAAACTGGTCAAAGAGGGCTTACCGTTACACCTCATTGTGGCGGGCGTGGGACCAGCTGAAGATGACGTGCGCAATCGCTTAAAAAATCATGTCAGTATGCTTGGCTTTGTCAAACCTGATGAATTGGCCCGTCTTTATGCGAGCGTTGATGTCGTTACCCTTTCATCCGAAGTAGAAATCCGTAGCATGGTAGGTGTTGAAGCCATGGCCTCTTCATGTCCTGCTTTAGTCTCCAGTAAAAGTGGTGTCATGGATTTATTTCATAACACCCCAGGTATGCGCCGCGTGGAAAGTGGTGCACAAAACTGGGCTGATGCGTTGCGTGATTTTGTTACCAAACCCAATCAACACCAGATGATGAAGTCTGCTGCCAAAGACTATAGCGATCGATACCTAGCCAGCTGGCAAGATGTTTTAGAAAAAGATTTGCTATCTATCTGGCAAAAAGCTTTTGCCAAAAAACAACACAAGGTGGCGTAATGTTTGGTAAACGCATTCTCGTTTTAGTACCACACCCCGATGATGAGGTGGTTGCTTGCTGCGCCGCGCTTGAAGAAGCACAGACACAAGGTGCCGAAATTTTTGCGCTCTATCTAACCCATGGCTGTATTGCGGAAGACGCCTTATGGCCGTGGCACCGGCAATATCACGATATTTTTACGACCATTCGTTTAGCCGAAGCTGAAGCGACGGCGGCCTTTCTTAATATCAAACCCGTTGGTTTCTCGAACCGATCGGCACGCTATGTATGGAAAGAACTGAAGGCTGTACAGCATGAAATTGAAATGGCGATTGCGGCACATCAGATTGATCAAATATGGGTACCCGCCTATGAAGGCGGCAATCCAGATCATGATGCCTTAAATGCTATTGGTCATGTTTTGCAAAGCAAAGTGAGTGTTTTAGAATTTGCTGAATATAATTTCTTTCAAGGCAAAGCTCATTCCCAAGAGTTTCCTAGCACGAATGGCACCGAGCACATTATTCACCTTACTGAAGCTCAGCAAAAAAAGAAGTTGGCTGCCCTCTCCATTTATAAATCAGAAAGAAAAAATCTGAATTATGTGGATGTCCAACGCGAATGCTACCGACCGCTTGCAGATTATGATTACAGCAAGCCGCCACATCCTGGCACCTTATGGTATGCGCGTTTTCAATGGGTGCCGTTTAAACATCCACGCGTTGATTTCACCAAACCGCAAGATGTCTGCTCAGCTCTTACACATTTTTTAGGCCGAATAACTGTCTAGCTTTTCTTCTTACGCAATAACCAGCGACCCTCTTGCACCTGCCATGCAATCAAACCAGGTACGTAGAGAAGCAAATCGCGGCACCTACGCATAACGGCTAGAGCTGCTGAAATATCATTGGGTAATCCCAGCATATGACCAAAGAGCAGAAAGCCTGCTTCTTGCACACCGAGGGCACCAGGTACTGCAAAGGCCGCACTGGCAGATGCCTGAATGAGGGCCTCCAACATAAAAGCTTCGAGTAGTGGCAAAGGATGGCCTAAGAAATAAAGGGCCAGCCACATCTCACCGATGCCGGCGACCCACGCCATGAGCTGCCAAAAACTACAGGCCAAAACTTTAGTGCTGCGGCGATACATGGCATGAACTGCGCGATCCAGGATGGCCGCACTGCCTGCCAGTTTTTCCCAGGTATTACGGAACATAAGATTAAAAATTTTGGATAGGAGACCAAAAAACCCAACACGTTGAACAACAACCATAGCGACTAAAGCTGGCACTGAGAGCAATAGAGCACCCGCTAAT
>JBASWO010000172.1:0-8307 GCA_049276515.1 Alphaproteobacteria bacterium | reverse complement strand
GGTGATAAGAGTACAGATGTCATAAGGCCAAGTGAGCCAAAGCCTTGTGCAACTGAATCCGATTGTACGTCGCCATCATAATTCTTACAGGCCCAAAGAAACCCGCCATCGCCACGGATGGATTGAGCAACCATGTCATCAATGAGCTTATGCATGTAGGTAATGCCCAGCGCATCAAACTTAGACTTGTAATCTTTTTCGTATATCTCAGCAAAAATATCCTTAAAGCGACCGTCATAGGCTTTGAGGATGGTGTTTTTGGTAGAGAGGAAAAGGGGATATTTCCGGTCTAGCGCATAATTAAAGCAGGCGTGGGCAAATCCTCTAATGGATTCATCTTCATTGTACATGGCAAGTGCAACGCCAGCGCCAGGATACTTATGTACTTCATGCGTGATGGGCTCACCACCACCTGAGGGAACAAAGGAAATGGTCAAGGTGCCGGGGCCGGGGACTTTAAAATCAGTTGCCTTATACTGGTCGCCATAAGCATGACGCGCGATGACAATTGGCTTGCTCCAATGCGGTACATAATGAGGAACGTTTTTAATCAGGATGGGTTCCCGGAAAACAGTACCATTCAGAATGTTGCGAATAGTACCGTTTGGTGACTTCCACATCTTCTTGAGATTGAATTCTTTGACGCGCGCTTCATCAGGGGTGATTGTCGCACATTTAACGCCAACGCCGTATTGTTTAATCGCTTCCGCTGCTTGGACGGTGACTTTGTCATCCGTTTTATCGCGTTCTTGCATGCCAAGATCGAAATATTTGAGATCAACTTCAAGATAAGGAAGGATCAGCCAATCCTTGATCATCTGCCAGATGATCCGCGTCATTTCATCGCCGTCCATTTCGACAAGCGGATTTTTGACTTTAATTTTTGGCATAGGACTCTCTCATAAAGGCGGGGAACTAATGGGCACGACTATGCTCATCAGGGATTGAAAAAAGATTAACTGATAAAGGCTTACATACGGCCTGTGACGGGAGCAAGTGTCGATTTTGTATGATTATCGATGGTCTCAATAAGCTCATCAATACCTTTAACAACCGAATATAAGGCACGGTCACTAGGCTGAGAAAAGCCGTCACGTAACGTCCGCTCTATAAGATCAAGTAGAGCATCCCAATAGCCATCTTGATTAAAAATAATGATCGGCTTGTTGTGAAGCTTGAGTTTCTTCCAGGTCAGAATTTCAAAGGTTTCATCTAAAGTGCCAAGGCCACCCGGCAGAATGATAAAGGCATCAGCTCGCTCAACCATCATGCGTTTACGGGTGTGCATGTCGGATACGACATGTAATTCCGTAAGACCTGTATGCTGGACTTCATGGCTGCGAATGTGTTCTGGGATAATGCCAACGACTTTTGCACCAGCTTTAAGGGCTGAGTCAGCCACAATTCCCATAAGTCCGACATGGCCGCCGCCATACACAAAGTTAAGCTTTTGCTTGGCAAGAGCGATGGTTACATCGCGTGCCATGGTTTTATAATGCTCTGGCACGTCATTAGCCGAGCCGCAATAAACGCAAACGGATGAGATGGACACTTGAGAACCGCTCTTGGTATCGATAAAAGACATAGGCACACTCCCAATCTATCTAAGCGTAAATTGGTTAAAAGATTCTGGAGAAGTGTTTAGAGATGTTTTCTAGGGCAAAAATGCGGTTTTTATATATAAATAAGCACGATCCCTTAACCTCAATTCTCAAGATTGTTGCCTTTGTCATTGTTCTTTTTGTGGCTTTTGGGCTCGTCAAAGGCATTCATCGCTATCATGCGGGCTATGTAGCTCAGCAGGAAAAGCAGCTGCCTTTTGGTGTTTCCTCGGCAATCTATAGCTCACAAGCTTTAGACGTATCGGGATGGGGGTTGCCCCAGGTACGAATTCAAATAACCGATAAAGATAAAGTCGAGGCCGAAGCTCAGGTCGATTCTAAAAACAAATGGCACGCGAGCTTACCTCTTAAAAAGCGGACTAAAAATATTCAAACCTTTGATCTTCAATTACCTGAGCAGGACAAAAGTTATGATCTCGGCATGCTCACCTTGTTTTTGCCTGAGCGATCTCCTGATGAGGCTTATGTGTGGTGGAAAAACGCCAGTACACTTGCCTTATTAACGACTCCTGAGGCGGGAAGCGAAATCGAACTGTCCTTAGTTCTGATTTGGGCAGATGAAGGGAAGTTTATTTTTTCAGGTACAGGAACGCCTGAAAGCCTCATTCAGATGTACGCAAATAACGAATATGTAGGGGCGGCCCATGTAGATGCTTTTGGCTATTGGAGTTTGCAGCCTGGGCATTTTAAAGCAGACGCTGATGCCCATTTGCGCTTTGATGAATTGCATGGCGCTGAAGTTATCGGGCGCCGATTGTACAGACCCGATTTACCGCTGGCCTCCAATATACCCTCGGGTGATCTGGATTTGGTCCGCGGCGGGAAAGATATGTGGCTCTTAGGAGGCAAGACCAGTGATAAAGAAAAGGCTCATATTATGATTATGAAGCCTGACGTAGGTGAGGTGGGTAGTGTAGATGAGCTTATTGCAGGTCAAATTATTCCTATAGTTCCTGCCCAATCAGGAAAAATGCTTGTCCCATAAGGGGCTAGGGCGCTATGAAATTGACGCAATCTTAGTGAGAATGGCTGTTATGAAACCTGAAAGCATCGCTTTAAACTTCAATCGTGCCGGCTGGCCCTTTATGGCCATTTTTGCCGTGGTCACAATCATCTTGATGACAATCAGCTGTACGCTCGGCTGGATTGGCATCGTACTGACGGTTTGGTGTTGTTATTTCTTCCGTGATCCTCCTCGTCTTACACCGGCCCGCGCAGGTCTTATTATTAGTCCCGCAGACGGTAAGGTTGTTTCCATCCAAGAAGTTGTACCTGATGAAACTTTGGGTCTTGGATCTGAAAGCCGTATCCGCATTAGTATTTTCCTGAATGTGTTTGATGTTCATGTAAATCGCATTCCAGCTGATGGCATTGTTCGCTCGCGCACATACCGTCCTGGCAAGTTCATTAATGCAAGCCTGGATAAGGCAAGTGTGGATAATGAACGGATGGCTTTAGCTTTGCAGCTAACGGGTGATCACCCTTATGACAATCACATTTTGGGTGTTGTGCAGATCGCAGGCCTCGTGGCCCGTCGCATTCTTTGTTCAGCTCAAGAAGGCAATAGCTATAAGGCAGGCGAACGTTTTGGCATTATTCGTTTTGGAAGTCGTGCCGATGTCTATTTGCCTCAAGGCTTGCGTCCACTTGTCTCTGTTGGCCAATATATGATTGGTGGCGAAACAGTCTTGGCAGATTGTTCGTCCGATGAAGCTCAACGTCATGCCGAGTTGCGCGAATGATTGATTTAGCAAAACCGCGCCGTACGCCACGTGATTTGCCGCTGACGCGGCTTTTGCCGAATATGTTGACCTTGATGTCGCTTTGTTCGGGCCTCACGGCGATGCGCTTTGCTATGCAGGATAAATGGGAAGCGGCTGCGCTTGCGATCGTCATCGCTGGTGTCTTTGATATGTTGGATGGCCGTGTTGCACGTCTCTTAAACATCGTCAGCAAATTTGGTGCTGAGCTAGATAGTCTTTCAGATGTTATCAGTTTTGGAGTTGCACCCGGCTTTGTCATTTATGAATGGGCGATGAAGGATGCAAGTCGTTTGGGATGGATTGCAGTCCTCGTCTATGCGGTGTGTGCCGCTCTACGCCTTGCAAGATTTAATACCATGCTTGAAGACAAAACAGCGCCTGCTTGGACGAAAAGCTACTTTAATGGCGTGCCGGCACCGGGTGGAGCAGGGCTTGCTATTTTACCCTTGGTTTATGTTTTGGAATTTGGTCCAGAAGCCCAAATCTCTCCAACGCTTGTCTCTTTATGGATGATTTTGATTGGTGCGCTCATGGTCAGTCGCGTACCAACTTTTGCACTTAAAGGTTGGCGCATCCCACGTTCCTGGTTAGCGCCGATTATGGCTGTAGCTGTATTGTTATTGGCAGGGGTTATCACGGACCCATGGGTTACTTTAGGTGGTATTGGCACTGTTTACTTTTTGAGTATTCCATGTGCATTTGTTGTTTATAAAATGCGTGAAAGACGTGAAGGGTCAGTGAATGCCTAAACATATTGATGTGCTGTTGCCAAAAGGCGGCAAGCTTACCATTGGAAATGATTTGCCGATGGTGTGGATGATAGGGCCAAACACGCTTGAATCCCGTGCCCATGCGCTTGAAATGAGTGCAGCGATCAAAGAGCTCGCTGATAAATATAAAATACCTGTCATCTATAAAACCTCTTTTGATAAAGCTAATCGCTCCTCTGTAAAATCAGGTCGTGGTGTTGGCCTTGATGCAGCTCTACCGATTTTTGCAGAAATTCGTGAAAAAACAGGTTTGCCCGTCATTACAGATGTTCATGAGCCGCACCAATGTGCACCTGTCGCAGAAGTTGTGGATGTCCTCCAGATCCCCGCCTTCTTGTGTAGGCAAACAGATTTAGTTGTGGCTGCCGGTAAAACGGGCCGCCCCATTAATGTAAAGAAAGCTCAGTTCCTAGCGCCTTGGGATATGAAGAATGTCGTGACGAAAATTGCTTCAACGGGCAATGATAAAATCATGCTTTGTGAGCGTGGCTCAAGCTTTGGGTATAACACTCTTGTTGTAGATATGAGAGCTTTTCCGATCATGTCAGGTTTGGATTGCCCTGTTGTTTTTGATGCCACCCATTCCGTGCAGCAACCTGGCGGTCTTGGTGATCGTGCAGGCGGTCAGCGCGAGTATGTACCGCTTTTAGCGCGCGCCGCTATCTCAACAGGGTTGGCAGCACTCTTTTTAGAAACACATCCAGATCCTGACAACGCGCCTTGTGATGGTCCAAGCATGACCCCACTAAAAGATCTTCCGAAGTTAATCGAGAATTTTATGGCGTATGATAAATTGGCAAAAGCCAAGGTTGCTTAATCAGCCGTCAGGGCCGCGCGTTACTTCTTGTAATACGGGATTATCATCATCCACTTGGACGCGGTCGGGATTACGAAACACCCGATGTTGTCTGTGGATGGGTGTTTTATCAGCGGGAACACTGGGCTGAGCTTCATTATAAGTATGTTCAGGTCCATCTTGAGACCTTAGAGCCGTTTGTGCCGCTGCAACTTGGGCTGCTTCTGCAGCACGGCGGCGTGCAGCATTTCTGCTGTGGCCCAAACCTGTGCCAACTAATTGTTGGCTGCGCGCTGTAAAGAGAGAAGCTTGTCTATCAAAAAGTGCAGCTTTTGTAGGATCTGGCTCAGAATCGGCAGCAGCCGCTAATTGCTGTGCACGTAAGGCAGCAGCTTCAATTTCTTCTATATTGAAATCGCCATCATCGATCAGCTGTGGAGCATCCGTAGGGCTGGGGCCTTCGGAAGAAGATTTGGTGCGCTTAGTAAGGTTTTTGTGTGCGCTCATGAATTAAGTATAGCTCAGTTTAGGGCAGGAACCAAAACTTACATTAATTGCGGAACAATATCATAACCTTGGGTTAAGGCTGAATGAGGCCCTAAAAAGGGTAATTAGGCTATTCCGGCGCGTAGCAAATCGTGGATATGCAGGATGCCAACTGGTTTGCCGTTTTCAGCGACGAGTAATTGAGTGCGCTTGGTTTCGTTGAGAATTTTGATAGCTTCCGCTGCAAGCATTTGTGGCTGTATGGAAAGCGGGTTTTTTGTCATGACATCAGCGGCTGATTTCTTCAGCAAATCCCCTTGCATGTGACGACGTAAATCGCCGTCCGTAATGATACCACTGAGCATGCCGTCTTTGTTTACAATAGCAGCGCAACCGAAACGCTTTTCAGTCATAATGACCAATACGTTCGACATCACATCGCTTTCGAGTGCTACCGGTAATTCACTACCGCTATGCATGATTTCGTTCACGCGCAGCAATATTTTTCCTAATTTGCCGCCAGGATGGAAATTACGAAAATCTTCGGCTGTAAAACCTTTGCATTCCAATGTGGCGACAGCCAAAGCATCGCCTAAAGCGAGTTGCATGGTGGTTGATGTTGTGGGTGCAAGACCCATGGGGCAAACTTCAGGAGCATTGGGAAGCTCAAGCGTAACGTCGGCTGCACCACCTAATGAGCTTTGCGATTTACGAGTGATGGCAATCAAAGGAATTGAGAAGCGACGTGTATAGCTCACAAGATCTGTTAGTTCAGCTGTTTCACCAGAATTCGATAAAGCGATGACAACATCGTCTTTCATGATCATACCGAGATCACCATGGCTCGCTTCGCCGGGATGCACAAAGTGCGATGGCGTGCCTGTTGAGGCCATAGTAGCAGCAATTTTGCGAGCGATATGACCGCTCTTACCCATGCCAGAGACAATGACGCGGCCTTTACAATTAACGAGAAAATGGACGGCTTTAATAAAATCGGCGCCTAATTGTCCTGCCATTTCCGTCAATGCTGCGCTTTCGGCAATCAGCACATGTTGTGCAGTCGCTAAAAGATTGGCGTCAGTCATAGGGGCCTGTTTCGGTGCTGTTTTTAACATGCGTTGCATTATAGCGGCCCAAAAGTCCTGAAAACAAGGATGGTTATGGGCAATCACTTGCAGCTATGCTACTGAAATAGCTCAAACAGTTTGCCTCCAATAAGGTTAAAAGATGCCGCAGAAACGCTATTACATCACAACGCCTATCTATTACGTCAATGATGCACCCCATATTGGCCATGCTTATACATCGCTCGCTTGCGATGTTTTGGCACGTTTTAAACGCCTTGATGGTTATGATGTCATGTTCCTTTCGGGCACAGATGAGCATGGTCAGAAAGTAGCAAAATCAGCGGCAGCAGCTGGCATTGAACCGCAAGCCTTCACAGATAAAGTCTCGCAGAATTTCAGGGAATTACTCAAAACACTTAACTGCACGAATGATGATTTTATTCGTACGACTGAAGAGCGTCATAAAAAGGCGTGTCAGGCACTTTGGGATGAATTGCTCAAGCGCGGTGAAATCTATCTCGGCTCTTATGCCGGATGGTATGCTGTGCGTGATGAGGCTTACTATGGTGAGGATGAACTCACCACCAATCCCCAGGGTAAAAAAATCGCACCAAGTGGCGCTGAATGTGAATGGGTTGAAGAGCCGAGTTATTTCTTCAAACTGTCTGCCTGGGGCGACAGGCTTTTAAAATTCTATGACGAACATCCTGATTTTATCTTGCCGACATCACGTCGCAATGAAGTCATCAGCTTTGTTAAATCAGGTATGCGAGATCTCTCAATCTCTCGTACAGCTTTGTCCTGGGGCGTGCCTGTGCCGGGCGAGCCCAAGCATGTCATGTATGTCTGGCTAGATGCTTTGACGAATTATATGACTGCAACGGGTTATCCAAATACAGATAGTCCGGGATATAAAAAATTCTGGCCCTCTGATCTTCATATGGTTGGGAAAGATATATTACGTTTTCATGCTGTCTATTGGCCCGCCTTTTTAATGGCAGCAGGACTTCCTGTGCCTCACCGTGTATTTGCTCACGGATGGTGGACGAATGAAGGACAGAAAATCTCTAAGTCACTTGGAAATGTCATTGATCCCTATGAATTGATCAAAACCTACGGACTTGATCAGATGCGTTACTTCTTAATGCGTGAAGTGCCGTTTGGTAATGATGGCGATTTCTCACGCGCCGCTATGATACGTCGCATCAATTCAGAGCTTGCCAATGGTATTGGCAATCTTGCACAGCGCTCGCTTTCTATGATCGCCAAAAATTGTAGTGCTCAGGTTCCAAAACATGGAGTTTTGACGGATGCAGACAATGCTTTGCTGACTAAGGCCCAGGCCTTACTTAGCCAAGTGCGAGCTGATTTAGATGTTCAAGCTTTTCACAAGGCTTTGGATCAATTATGGGCGGTTATTGGTGAAGCTGATCGTTATGTTGATGAGCAAGCTCCCTGGGCGCTTAAAAAGACTGATGAGGCTCGTATGGAAACCGTCCTCTACGTACTCGCTGAGACCATTCGCTATTTGGCAATTATGTTGCAGCCCTTTATGCCGACAGCATCCAATGCATTGCTTGATCAGCTTGCTGTACCTCATGATCAGCGTAACTTTGCAAATCTTACTAAAGATTTTGCCTTGAAACCCGGAACACCATTGCCAGCACCTGCTGGCGTTTTTCCACGTTACGTAGAGGCTGAACCTGCAGCATGATTATCGATAGTCATTGTCATCTTGATTATCCAGCTTTAGCCAAAGACCGCGACGGGGTTGTAGCGCGCGCTCGTGCTGCGGGGGTTGGG
>JBASWO010000171.1:0-5513 GCA_049276515.1 Alphaproteobacteria bacterium | reverse complement strand
CTTTCATTTTCATGCGTTCAGCGGGAATATTCCATTCAGATTTCTCAAAATCTATTTCTTTCCATTCAGCTTGTCTCAGCTCTCCAGGGCGAACAAAAACAAGAGGAGCTAATTTTAACGCTCCACGAATTACTTCACCGCCTTGATAACCATCAAGGGAGCGGAGTAGGGGGCCAATTTCTTTAGGTTCAATGATAGCTGCTAGGTGCTTGCCTTTGACGGGTCGCAAGGCTCCACGTAAGTCAGATGCAATGTCGCGTGTGGCCCGTGCTGTGACAATGGCGTAACGAAATATCTGCCCACATGTCTGCAAGACCTTGTGAGCCGTAGAAAATGCGCCGCGTTTTTCCATGCGACGCATGACCGCTAATAATTCAGGCGCTGAGATTTCGGAGATTGGACGATTGCCAAGCCAAGGAAATGCATTGTGCTCAAGCTGTCCGGTTATCTTCTTTGTATTCGAGGGAGCCCAAATAGATGATTGTTGTTCAATCCATTCACGGGCGACGACTTCAAACGTATTGGACTGTGTATTCGCCCAAGAAGCTTTCATCGCTATTCGGGTTACGGCTGGGTCAACGAGGGCTTTAAGCTTTTTACGCTCTTCATCACGCTTTTCTCGGGCAGCCCTTAAGGGGACATCGGGATATGTCCCCAAAGACAGGAGTTTCTCCTTCTTATTGTAATGGTATTTGTAACGCCACCATTTGCCACCCGTAGGGGTGATCAAAAGGAACAAACCGTCAGAATCATACATTTTATAGGGTTTTGCGCGTGGTTTGGCGCGGCGGACTTCGAGGTCGGTCATCGACATGGTGGGGTAACTCCCAGATAAGTCTATCTGACTTACCCCATATATTACCCCAAAACAGGGGTAACTTTCAATAAAATTCCTTGGAAATTAGTGGACGATAAAAGTGACTTTTAATCAATATTTATAGGCACTTTTTAGACTTTTTTAGACGCTCTTAGATCTTGAAATGGTGCTGCCGAGAGGAATTGAACCTCCGACCCCGTCCTTACCAAGGACGTGCTCTACCCCTGAGCTACGGCAGCATTGTTAACAGAGGGCGGTTTTTGCCATACGCTGCCGCCAAGCGCAAGAAAAGCCTGCATCTCTATTTATTAAGTAATAAAGCCGCACGGCCGTAAATGGCAGGCTTAGCTGGACGACCCAACTCTGTCTCCTGTAGCCACTGCCAATATTGATCGCCCCGGGAGAAGTGCCACCATTCAGTTTGATGACGAACGAAGCCAGCTGCAATCATAACATCATTAAGAAGCTGCCGATTGCTATGGGCGCGGCGACCCATGAGGTTCCAGAATTTGCTTTTGAGAAAATGGTTGGGATTAGAGCGGTCAGAATTTTCGTCAATGGGTGATCCCATCCAGGCTAGCTTGCCATTGGGTCTCATAAGAGTGATATCGAGGGCGGCTCCCGTGCTATGCGGAGGGGGTGTTTTAGGATCTTCGCTTGGAACCCCCCAGATTCGGAAAACTATAGGTGCCAGTTTTTCACGATCAGCTTCGGTCAAATCTTTATACTCTTTATGAAGGACTTTTTTGGCTTGGACCGCATACTCAAGCTCAACCATATAGGCCTGCACTTCATTAGGGCGATAGGCATCAAAAATGGCAATTTTCCAGCCAGGTCTGCGTCTTGTTAACTCTTCATGAGCTTCTAGTAGAGCTTTAAGTACGCCTTCGCGAATATCCCAGGGGCTAGCGCCATTATAAGGCGCACCTTTAGCGGTATAATCATGGGGCTCTATATAGGGAAAAATGCTCTTAGGAATGCGGACCAATTGCTCCCCGCATTCCTTAATAGGGCATGTTTTATAGCGCTTAATTACTGTTGTTAGTTCCATATCCATGCCCTAAAACATGCCAGTATGAAGCCTAAAACGCAATTAGTTGCATATGCCTATTCGCCCGAACGTGAAAAACGGGTTGCTGATGCTTTGCGGGAAAATCTTCGCAAACGGAAGCAGCAAAAGTTAAAAAGCGCTATAAAGAGTGATGAGATTAAGGAATAGACCATGCCTGTAATGCCCGATCATTGGATCCGTAAAATGTCGACTGAGAAAGGTATGATTTCGCCTTTCGAGGAAAAGCTCCAACGCCAAGGTGTCATTTCTTACGGCCTGTCCTCTTACGGATATGATGCGCGCTGCTCTACAGACTTTAAAGTTTTTACAAATGTCGACAGCGCTGTGGTTGATCCAAAGAATTTCTCAGAAAATAGCTTTGTTACACGCAAGACAGATGTCTGCATCATCCCACCAAATTCTTTCGTGCTCACACACACAATCGAATATTTTAAAATTCCTCGTGATGTTCTTGTGATGTGCATTGGCAAATCGACCTATGCGCGTTGTGGCCTTATCGTCAATGTCACGCCATTGGAGCCCGAATGGGAAGGTCATGTGACACTCGAGATTTCTAATACCACGCCGCTACCCGCCAAAGTTTATGCCAATGAAGGTGTGTGTCAGTTTCTATTTTTCAAGGCCGATAGCCCCTGTGAGGTATCTTATGCCGATCGCGGTGGTAAGTATCAGGGCCAGACCGGCGTTACTTTGCCGCGCATGGAAAAGAGCGCTTAAAAAACCTTATTGAGTCAAAGCCAGAGTTTGCCTTGCCGCACCAAAACGATCAAAGATTGGCGTACAGGCTTCTACGCTTGTTGTTCTGGTTCTTTGTGCCAGGTCTCTAAATATTTTTGCTATGCTTTTGTCTTGGCATCGAGAGGCTGTTTCCTTCTGGTCAGCGGCAATTTCCTGTTGTTTTGGAAGTTCCTGCTGAGCCTTAGCCGCGTTAGCAGCAGCAACGGCTTTGGCTCTTTCCTGGAGGTCTTCAGGCAGTGATTCAAATCCACTTAGAAAGGCAGCTTGAAATAACGGGCCACGACCTTCCATCATTTTTGCAAACTTAATTAGGAATTGGAGCTTGCCGTCGTCGCTTAAGGAAATGGTTGTGGGATTATATCTGTCCAAGGGTCCGTCTGGTCCACGTATTTCTGATCTGGATAATAAACCAACCAACCCCGTGATGAGTTCCGGTCTGATTTTTTGTACAAAATCTTTTTGCCGGCGGTGTGGTTCTCTGCCGTCCATCACCTCGATATCCCATAAGGCTACAGTATATTGAGTGTTGGTAACCAGTTGCTCGATGCCCTGGTTAATTAAATCAACACAGAGTTTGCGTGCTTCGTCCTGGTCATATCCTTTGGGCTTATACATCGGTGCCCAAGCTTCAGGAATGCAGCGCTTCAGGCCATAAGCATGGCCCCTTGCAATGTCGCTTGAGAGGTGAGCGGTAATGACCACCTTCCAGGCATCGAAAGAGATACTGCCTCTACCGTATTCAATTATTCCCCAATTCGTAGGTTCAATTGGACGGCGTCCATAGTGATATGACATTGTTTTTTCCCGTATAATTCTGTTCGCTATAATGGTTGCAGCATTTAATTTAACTAGCTCTATGTCAAGTAAATCGCTAGTTTCGTCATTATTCACGCGACTTTATGGTTAATTAGATGGACAGCATGCGCATCCGGGGCGGCAAGCCCCTCACAGGCAAAATTTACATTAGTGGTGCCAAGAATGCAGCCTTACCACTTTTATCTGCTGCTCTTTTAACAGACGAAACTTTGACGCTTGGTAATGTTCCTCATCTCGCTGATATCGCGACGATGGGCAATTTGCTTGGTCAGCATGGTGTAACGATTGGCCTCAACGGCCACCATAAGGATAGCGGCCATGCGGGCCGTGTTATGGAATTGAGGGCTGAAAAGATTACCAGCATCACAGCGCCATATGAGTTGGTGCGTAAGATGCGTGCCAGCATCTTGGTGTTAGGTCCATTAATGGCGCGTGCTGGTGAAGCCAAAGTATCTTTGCCCGGTGGTTGCGCCATTGGCACACGTCCTGTTGATTTGCATTTGCAAGCCTTAGAACAAATGGGTGCAGAGGTTGTTTTAGAAAATGGCTATATCCACGCCAAAGCCTCTAAGGGTTTAAGGGGCGCCAATATTATTTTCCCCATGGTCACTGTAACGGGTACCGAAAATATTATGATGGCGGCTACTCTCGCTAAGGGCGAGACAACTATTGTTAATGCTGCTCGTGAGCCTGAAGTTTCAGATCTTGCTAATTGCTTGGTAGCGATGGGCGCAGATATTGAAGGCATTGGATCCGATAAGTTGCGCATTCGTGGCAAAGATCGCTTGCATGCAGCAAGGCATAATGTTGTTCCCGACCGTATTGAGACGGGTACATTTGCCATGGCTGCCGCTATTACCAATGGTGATGTAGAATTAATTGGCGCCAAAATTGAGCATCTGAGCAGCGTTGTGCGTTTGCTTGCAGAAGCTGGTGTCAGCATTGAAGAGACGGCATCTGGTTTACGCGTTAAGCGGGTTAATGGTCTGCATGGTGTTGATATGATGACAGAGCCTTATCCTGGCTTCCCTACAGATTTGCAGGCCCAGATGATGGCGCTTATGTGTGTTGCAGAAGGTGCGTCTATGATCACCGAAACCATTTTTGAAAATCGGTTTATGCATGTCCCAGAATTGCGTCGGATGGGTGCCAATATTACTGTGCATAATAATTCCGCCATGATCCGAGGTGTAAAGCAATTAACGGGTGCACCCGTTATGGCTACTGATTTGCGCGCCTCTGTGTCTTTAGCCCTGGCGGGTTTAGCGGCTCAAGGTGAAACCATTTTAAACCGTATTTATCATTTGGATCGTGGATATGAGCGGCTCGAAGAGAAACTTGCCGCTTGCGGAGCTGACATTGAGCGGGTTCGGGAAGCTGCATGAGCGCACAACCTCTTAAGTTGAAGGCCAAAGACGCTGAAGATGTGCAGGTTATTTCTGCTGTGTTGCAGGATGCAATCGCACCAATTTGCGACATGGTCTTTGATCCGGCTGAAAAAAGTTTCATTATGGTGGTGCATCGTTTGCGCCGTGAATCTGGAGAAGGGCTTGAGCGTATTTGTTGCGCCATCAATATGCGTGGTGTGAATGCCGCTCAGCTCAATGGCTTAGATCTTACCCAAAAGAGCCTCATGCTCGACTTGCTAGCCGTAATGCTGGAGGGGGCGTCCCTGACCTTTATTTTTGCTGGCCACGCCAAAATTCGCCTTCAATTGGCTGATTGGGCTATGGTTGTTGAAGATTTTGGCGAAGCTTGGCCTGCCCAATGCAATCCTTGCCACGATTCTGACCGGCAAGCGGGTTAACTTGACTGTAACGCTTAAACGCGCCATTTTCCGCGCTTGAACAACAAAGAAGGGGCCCATGGCCAAAGAAGAACTCCTCGAATTTGAAGGCATTGTTACCGAGCTTTTGCCCAACGCTATGTTCCGGGTGAAGTTGGAAAATGGCCATGAAGTTTTGACTCACACGTCCGGCAAAATGCGTAAGAACCGGATTCGTGTTTTGGTAGGCGACAAGGTCAATGTTGAAATGACACCTTACGATCTCTCTAAGGGCCGGATTACCT
>JBASWO010000170.1:0-13839 GCA_049276515.1 Alphaproteobacteria bacterium | reverse complement strand
TGCTAGTGGTGTGGGTTTGTATCGGGGATTAATTACAACACAAGATGGTTACATCCATTTTAAATGTACTCAGTCTGGCGACAAGCCGGGGCTTTTGTTCCAAGAAGACTTTGACATCGCCATGCTTCTAGCTTTTGCAGATGAAGAGAAGGTCATCTGGCCCTATTTCAGCATGGAGAATGCCGACAAAAATTTGACCGACGGCCATGAAGTATTTCGTACCAAGGAATTCGGCCCTGAATGGATGGGTTATACGGACTTCGGTAGAACAATGTATATTACGGATCTGCTTTCAGGAGCATTGGCGTGGAATCCTCAATCGTTTCCCTTGGAAGAAGCTCAAACCGAAGCTCAAGCAGAGCGTAATGAGCAAATCCGCAACTTTTTGCGTTATCTTAACTGGACAGGCGGCCGTACTGCACGATCTACTTCATCAAGAGTTATGTTGCGCGCCGAGCATATTCACATTGAAGGTCTTCAACCTATAATCGTAAAGAAACAGAAAGTTTGGGATTTACAGGTTAAGGCGGTCAAGATGCGTGTTGATGGCTCCTATATGTTAAAACGTACGAATGGCGAAGAGAACAGATTGGTTGCACTTAATGACGCCACATATAAGCAGGGCGCCATTACGCAAAAGCTTACCGATAATTATGACTATATCGCGAGCATAATCCCAGTCTTTGAACGCGCTAGGCAACTTATGGGGTTATTTTACAGTCTTGCCGAACTTCAAAAAGCAGGATTTAGGCCTAATCCTAAACTAGTGGCTGAACTTAAGACAAAATATGACGGATATGCTAGGTTGCCAAAGTTGTCTCGTAACCAGCTTTTAGCCCAACCATTCCCGCATGGTTAAGGATCGAAGCATGTATCGATTTTCACCACTAGGCTTTTCGAGCCGCGACGGACAAGTCGATAGCACTGCCTACATGCAGAGCCAGCAAGAGATACAGCAACGTCAGTTAGCCGAACGCACGGCTTATGCAGAACAAACTATGATGCAGGTCGCGCGCGAAATTCAAATGCAAAAAGACATGCAACTGCAGCGTGAAGCACAAGAGCGTCAAGCAAATATGAATGCCGAACAGCAAAGAGAGGCACAACGGCGATATGATGAACAACAAACCCGTGATGGGTATGTCCAGGAGTTATTTAGGTTGACAGCGTCGGCAGCTAATTTACATGGACACCAATCTCATCCTGAGTTGTCTGGTGCCTCGGCGGGAAATATTCATTCTGATGCAACGCTTATGGGACGCGATTGGGCGGCGCAACAGAATGCTGCACAAGAAGTGGGTACCACTTTAACTTATCATGAAGATGCGCCGGTAATTGTATATCGTACAGATATGCCGACTACTCATCAGCCTGATCCACACCCAACAGATATGGCTAGGTTGCACCATGGCAATGTAGTCGGCGCTTATGCAACGAATGCCCAAGATGTAAAATATGGAGACATTACAGGTAGTGAGGGGCAAAGGATGCTTTCTTTGCCCAAGGACAATCCTTTGCCTACACATATAGTTGATGTGAGTTTGCCTATAGGAACTTTTGTAGAGGCAAGTCGCCCAATTTCAGGAGAAGTTAGACAATACAAACTATTTGAAAGGGTATCAGCATGGTTCAGCAACTCCCGCAAACTCGGTTAGATGACTTTATCGTAATGGGTAATGTGCTTTCTCACGGAGGGAAAGAAATCGCCAAATTTCCGACGCCGATCTGTCAATTGGCGCGATTAAATGAGCATCTTTTTGTCATTCTTCATCCATATCCTATTGAGCAGCAACCTGATTATGCTGGGTCTAACCTTTGGGCTTTAGATCTGAAGGGTAAAGTCCTCTGGAAGGCTGGAAGTCTAAATACTGGGGCTGAAAAAAATGCCCCCAATTGTTATGCGGAGCTTTATTTTTTCGATGTCACTGATCCTAAAATTTTTGCTATATCTTCAGATGAGCGTATTTCAAAGATTTTTGATGTTGCAACAGGTCAAATAATACCTCGGACAGCGGTAAGTGAGGAGCCAATTCGTGATCACATCTTTGCAGAGGGGAAGCCGTATCTTATGGCTTTGCCATTCGATCCTCCAGAGCGGTCTGTATTAAGAGCACCGGAGCCTAAAGCATAAATAGACCATGAATATGGAGGGGGGATATGATGCCCTACAGCAAATATGCAGTTCTGAATGAACCAGCTACCGGACAGGGCAAGCCACAGCCTCCATCGTCGGTTGAAAATTCTGCTATTAGCCAGTCGCAACCAGTACCGATACCTCCCGTAAAAAACAGCGCACCACAAACACAGCCTGTAGCTGAAGCTAAACAAGCTCCGTTGCACTCACATCAACAGCAAGGGATGGTGCCTGCTGGTGGACATTCCATTCCCTCAAAAGAGCACACAGCCAATATTACAGCTCTTATGACGTACACAACCGATAAGGAAAGCACAGACCTTGTTCGTATTTATGATGGAGTAATAGTTCTGCGAGATGGTGGATTTCTTGTTGAGCGTAAATTCCTAGTCGGTAAAACCCCTGAGCAAATACAAGCTCATTACAGCCTCTCCTTTGTTCCGCAATTAATCTGTGATGCCTCGGTTCCTGTTGGTCATCAAATTGTGTTGGGAAAACTAACGAATGCCGCGGGCAAAAGAGTGTCCATTTTTAAGGCATTGACGGCCCTCAGCCTGTCTACGGAGCGACCACTAACACCTTCAAATATTGCCTACGTTATGTTGGCTCCAAAATTACATACAGCGCCACCTTCGGTTCCTAAACCATCGACAGCAAGGCCTGTGTTTTCCAGCCAGGTAGAG
Source organism: Alphaproteobacteria bacterium (assembly GCA_049276515.1). Taxonomy (GTDB): domain Bacteria; phylum Pseudomonadota; class Alphaproteobacteria; order UBA9219; family UBA9219; genus JAATFY01. The sequence continues at coordinate 11,022 of JBASWO010000170.1, read as the reverse complement.
GTTGGGCAAGCTCTTAATTTTCTGCAATGGCTAGCCGACGAAGAAAATACTGCAGTCCCATCGATGGGTGCTATTACGGGGCCGGGTGGGTTTCTCTATCATCCCATCTATATAGATAGTGAAGCAGAGGGAGAAACATCTCAATCTTCACCGCCATCATCAGGCGCACAAGCAACTGAAAAAGCTCGGCTACCTTCACTGCAATACTTGCTCGAGAATGGCTATGGTCTCGTTCTATGGAATAAAGGCGAAGATCAGCCATTCTTGTCGTACAAATATCGCGACCTTGTATGTTTTAAGATTTTTGGCTCTCTGCAGCCTCCGCCAGATTATGATGAAGCACTCTATACGGAAACGTTGGACAAGCCTCTGCCGGCGGGCACAGTCATTAGAAGCGGCCACCCAAGTGAACATATTTTCCCAACTTATGTTCGCAACTTACTTAACCAACGTATCGGTTCCGTTTTAGGGAAGAATATAAACCTTGACCCTAGGCTCATTGAGTATCCAGAAGTTGATACTTTAAAGCGTTTCAAACTTAATGTTCCCACACAGGGGTTAAGTGAGGAACTGCGTAAAAAAATAGGTTCAGAAGTGAACTGGTGTTTGCCTTATGTGGTTTATTTGTAAACAGATATTTGAGGTTCAGTAACGGAGAGTTGGACAATTCATGGATATTCGTAAAATTTTGTTATTAGCAGTTGGATCAGCGGTCTTAACCGCTTGCGCAGCTACAGGACCTTCCTTTCAATTGCGTTCTTCTGATAAGCCGCAAATAGTCATTTATCGAACAAATCATACAGTGGGTTTTGGTGCTTCTTATTGGGTAGAGATTAATGGTCAACAAGTCTGTGACCTTCATAATTCGAGTTTCATGATTTATGCAGCGCAGCCAGGCGAAAACATCATTACTTCCTCTGCATTTGGTCGTGTAGGTACAGCAAAACTTACACTAAATCTGAGGTCAAAAGAGGTTGTTTATGTGCGGATGGAACAAACTGGAGTAACTGGGGCTATGCTTTTCGGCGTAATTGGTGATGCAATCGAGAATGATGCAGGCCCAGTTAAGCTCGAAATTGTCAGCAAAAATGTTGCTGAGGAAGGTATGAAGGAAATGGGGCAGGATTGTTTATAGATGTTTCGCGAAAATAGCGTTGCTCCGCATGGTATTACAGAAGGACAAAATAAAACGTTCAATAAAAATTGGGATTTTAATCATTAGAGGAGAGCTTTTATGTCAACAGAGATAGATACATCAAACTATAAATTTGGATGTCCTGAAGGCGAATGGACTGGTCAATTGGATGGAAAGAAATGGGGGAAAGCCAGCAACCTTATACTTTATTTCACAGCATCCACTGGTGAAAAATATTGGCTTTCTGTTTTCCAAAACCATGATTATGGCCCGAAGGGCGGGAGCATAAATTTTAAGAACGAAGAAGTGGGGGATTTCTATAGTCTTAAAACTGAAACCAATGCTCGTGGGAACCCAGTGCTTTTGAGTGCAGAAAAATGTGAAGCAACTTTACCCCTAGCTAAATCTTCAATCCTAAGTAATGCTAAGCCCGATCCAAATTAAGTTGGGCACCAGTTCAGAAAACCCTGGAAAACATTGGATAAAAAAATGAAATTTTTTGAAAAATTTCATTGATATCAATAAAATAAGGCTCGGCTTGGGGACTGGGGGTCGCAAGTTCAAATCTTGTCGTCCCGACCATTATCAACAACTAGCTACGTTGGACTATTTCAATGGAAGCGTAGTCCATTGAAAAACATCCTTAATGCTCATGACTTGATATCAGTAGAGCGGCTAGGCTTTCAATCGCCGCTCAATGAGATAATCAAGCGAGGCTTTGCCGGCACCCACAACAGCGAGCCAAAAGAAAATGGCAAGGTAGGCTGTTTCTTCAAAACCCATAAGGTCTTCGAGTGTTTCCACATCAGCCCATTTTGCTGAGATGATGGCGACAATCATAACAACCGATAAAGCGCCGCCACTGATGCGTGTTAAAAAACCCAGCATTAAGAAGAGCCCGCCGAGAAACTCAACACCTGAGACAAAGGGTGTCATAAGAGTGGGGAAGGGTATGCCCCATTCAGCAAATTTCTCTGTAACAAAGGGAAGGTTATTTAATTTCCCCCACCCTGTCAGCATGAATACATAGCCCACTGTGAGACGAGCGAAGAGGGGGCCTGCCCATAGAAAGTGGGATGCTATTTGTTTAGGCCATACAATGAGAAGATTAGAGAGCAACATGCATATTCCTTTCCTGGTGTGATCAATCATGCAGCGTGAAGGGGTAAGTGTTTATTGTCTTGATCGGGATGGGCAAGCAAGCCGTTACGCATCCAGCGCGCAAACCACCCTGAAAGCGCGGTCATGGCTTCTGCTTCAGTTAAGGCGCTTTGGCTTTGCCATTGCTCTAAAGCGGTACCCACTGTCATGCCTTGGAACAGCATTTGCAGCATAACAAATTCCTCAGCCTCAAGATCCATGCGCCAAACGCGATCTTCATGTCGGAAAACGGCTAGATAGCTCGAAATCTTTTCAGCTTGTGAAAGAGGATGCTCGTTCTGAAAAGCTTGGTAGTAGCGATTGACCTGATATTCAAAATGAAAGAGCTCAAGCGCTTCTCTAGGATATAAAATAGTTTTGAGAAGGCTCTCTGGTGTCAATCCGGCCAAATGCTCAGCTGTGAGTGGCGTCGTTTGTTTGGGATCAGTTAATTGAGAAAGTGCTTTCTCAAGATTACAGAGCTCAAGAGCAAAGGTATCTTTTGCGCCTTTTTTGGCTAGATAAGCAGGAAGTTTTGCAGAAAAACGTCCAATATTAAAATGATCCGAAGGGCAGTTTTCAATAAAGCTATTTAAAAGCTCATCAAAGCGCTGTTCACCGAGATAATGCTTGAGAGCTGGATAATCTTCTGCTGTGACATCATAAAGGCGGGCGCGATAGGCGTTAATATAGACATTAAGTTGATCTTGGGGGGCAAACTGATCTTTGCTGCGGATCCAATCAGCTGCCAGGCTTTCCATCGCATGGCCCAGATAAATGGATTTTTGCATATGCATCTGTTCTTCTTGAAGAGGTGTGAGGCTGTTTTTGACGTAAACCGTCTGTTCCTTAAAAAGATTGGGTAAGGGGGCGTCCTGTGTGGCAACTGCCATTTTTCTGGCTTTGGTGAGTTCTGCTTCTAAGACAGGAAACTCAGGAATATGGTCATCCCATTCAACCATTGTGTTTGGGATACGCCCGGCTTTTTTGAGAACATATTGGTAGAGGGCCCACACCTCATCCACAACATGATCATCATGTGTATCGATGATATGCGTTCCCTTATTGGTATGGCCTGAAAGATGGATTTGGCTGACCACATCAAGTGGAAGCGTATCAATATAGGTTTTGGGATCGAGGCGGTGATTGTAGCAAGTCACATAGACGTTATTCACATCGAGTAGCAACTGACAGCCTGAACCCTCCGCCATGCGCGCAATAAATTCAGCTTCTGGCATGGCCGAGCTTTTAAATTCAAGATAGGTCGAGGGATTTTCAAGCGCTAGTGGGCGTTCAAGAAAATCTTGAACCTCTTTGATACGTTTAATGACGTGTTTCAGAGCCTCTTCTGTATATGGTACTGGCAACAAATCATGGGTATTTTGATGGGCAATACCTGTCCAACAGAGATGGTCTGAAATCCAGGCGGGCTTGACCCAAGAGATAAGCTTCTTGAGTTTTTGCAAATACTCGGAGTTTAAGGGGTCAATAGTGCCGATCGATAATGCAACGCCATGCATGACAATCGGATAACGCTCAGCTATGCGGGCAAGATTACGTTTAGGTAATCCATCGGTATCCATAAAATTTTCTGAGATGATCTCAAACCAATCAATAGCCGGCCATTGCTCAAAAATATAAGGATAGTGGTTGTGTCGAAGGCCTAAACCAAAACCTAGATGAGGTGCCTTCATAGTTTTACCTAATTAAAATATTCCAATAAAAAATGGTGGGGATAAATCCCCACCATTTCCAAAAATATTAATTACTTGCTGCCGTCGGTTGCACAAGAACCATGGCCTTTGCAAGCATTCTTGCCATCTTTGCCTTGGCCTTTGCATGAGTTCAGGCCCTTGCAAGCATGCTTTTCTTTAGCTGTTGACGTTGATGTTGCTTCATCGCCAGCTTGAGCAGGGCTTGGTGTAACAAGACCGGCTGTCATAACGCTTGCGCTCAAAAGACCAGCGAGAGCGGCGGTAGCAAAAGTTTTAGCTGCTGACATGTAGTAACTCCTTATTTGTGGGTTTAGTGAGGTAAGCACGAAACCGATAGATCGGCTCGAAACTATAATTTTCCAGGTTCAACCACGCAAGAAGGAATCAGGCGGTGTAGAGCTCCCAAAGAATTACATAGCCCTCATTCGGCGTTTCTGTGGCTTTGGTTACATCTAAAATGAGCGCTATGCATTTTTTTTTGGGGGCCAGATGATTAGGAGTTCACGCGTCACGAAAACCCGCAGAGATGGATAGTAAGTAATTGTTTTTATTAACCCTTTTTCGTAAGGGCTAATTTCAGCCTGTTAGGCAGCAAGCGCGGCCGGCTTATGGCGCCGTAATTGTCCTTCGCGGCGATTCCACCATTGTTTAAAATCATAGAGGAACCAATCAGCCGCCAATGCATCATGGTTGCGAATCTTGGGTGGTAATGAAATTGATGTGAGACGCAAGGGGCGAAGAGATTTTAATGTCGTAAAATCTGCTGCATGCGCACCACATAAACTAATATCCATCTTTTTATTGATAGAGCGGATCTGCTGCACAGCTTTCTTGATAACCTCAAGCACGCGGGGATCTAATTGAACAAATGGATCCACTTTTTTATCTGTTTGAGTAATGATTTTCATGCGGGCATCGAGATCGCCTCGCGAAATACCAAGCACTTCACTGGTTAGATCGTTTGAGCCAATGCTAACGAAATCAACATGTGGGACTAAGGACTGAATGTTGTTGGCTGCTTCTAAAGTTTCTAACATCATGCCAAAGGCATAATCATTTTCAGACAGACCTAGCCTTTGAGCCGCGGCCGCCGTCATTTGCTTGATGGCTAGTAGCTCTTCAAGCGTTCTTATGGTGGGCACCATAATCTCAAGTTTGATTTTGGCTTTCTGCTCATAAGGCTCTTCTTCCTTCTCACCTTCTAAGGCAGGCAGCTCAAATACATCCCAATCATTTTTAGGCAGCGGTTTTTCTACAAAAGCTTTATGAGCGGCAAAAATTGCATCCAGCTGATTGCTATAGAGATCTGGCTTTAAAAGACCCAATTGGGCGCCACGTTGATCTTCAGGAGCTATTTTTTGATCTAAGTCCAAAAGCTCGGCAGGAGACAAGACTTCACTTGGTGGGGCATCAAGAAGCCTTATACGTACAGGGTAAAGTGGATTGGGGCGATAGCCAAGCATGCGGGCCTCTTGAATGGCATCAAAGAGCGCATGCATTTGCTCAGCCTGTCTTTCAGCAAGCGTTTGATACGCATTGGCTTGATCACTGCTCTCAGTAAAAATAGCATGAAGGGCTTGGAATGAGGCTTTATCAGTAAAAGCTAAATGTTCAGTTCTAACGAGCCCAATACCTTCGGGTGAGCGCATATAAGCATCTCTGACCTGCTCTAACGTATCAACATTCGATTTGAAATGCAGTACGGGCCGGCAATATTGATCAGCTGCTTTCCTAAAGAGACCTTCGACATATTCAACAAACTCGTAGACACGAGAAGGCTCAATATGAATATGACCTTTATAGATATCGCCCGTTTTATAGCCTGTATTAAGTGTAACTTCATCACCTGCGTTTATGCTGATGCCATTCATCAATAGTTTCTTTTTATCGAGCTCTAACTTACGGCCTGGACCTACACCATATCCTTGATCCCAGCGCTCACGGAATGTCTCAATTTCTTCAGCTATGGCACCATAAATGGTTCTAAGTAGAGGTTTGCCATCTTTGAATAAAATTTTTGTCAGAGGTTTGTCGGGTTGCTTAAAAGATACGAATTCATGTTCTTTAATGACATCATCACCGGTGAAGGGAGCAATTAATATAGCAACGCCGTGAGCTTCAGCGATAAGCTGCAAATGGCCAGGTATTTCTGATTGCATGACAACCAGACCTGAGAGATGTTTTATATATTCATACCAGTCATGTTCAAAACGCTCTGTAATAAGAATGGGTGCCTTTCCTTCACGTTTTAAGGCAACGGCTTCTTCAGGATCAAAAACAGCTATGCCTTGAACGCAGGGTCCAGCCATGAGATGAAAACGTCCAGAGTCTTGTCTGTGGTTTCGGGTAGTGCGGTAATCGAGGCCTTCCCACGGCACTTCAGAATAATCCAACCAGTCTGAATCCTTTTGATGGTTTAGTGCTTTTAAAGCAGCTGTTAGTGCAAGCTCATTACCCATCGCCATAGAAATAACCTCCATGGGCTCAAGCATATTATGCTCAACTGCATAAGCAGTTAGTTCCTCTCCATTGATAGGAAGTTGAAGTCCTAAGGCTTTATTGAGAAAAGCAGTATAGCCAAAATATAATTCCTCTTGGCGAATAGGGCCGCGCTTCTTATGTAATTGTTGGGCTTTAAAAACCTCGCTTTTTTCAATCGAGAAAATATCTTCAGGCGGAATCATTTCTTCTGCTTGCGCACGGTTTTGGCACTTTACAGATAATCGCAAGTCACCTGACATAAACAGAATATAAGATGGATTGTAGTCAGGGAATTTGGTTTTAAGGGTGCCAACAACCTTCATAAGATTTTTATATCCAGCTAAATCTGACTGGTGATCATAGGCATCAAAGATAAGGACTTCAGGTAAGTTCTCGGCTGTGAGGTCTTCGAATTTTATGAAAAAATCATAGGCTCCATCAAAGACCTCAAAAGAGGCTTCGGGGAAAAAGATCTGAATGTCTTCTTCAAAACCATCAGATCGGTCAGCACGATCATCAAAAATCCAAATATTTTTAAAAGTCATAAGATATGCCTGAACTCAATAATTGATCCCTGTAATGTCTTTAACTGCACAGCTTAGTATAGGCACTATCCCAAAAGAATAACGGCGACACTATAGGTGTCGCCGTTAAATAATAAAAGCAAATATGCTTAGAATGCTCTGAGACGGTTTTTGCGTAGTTGCGTAACACAGAAGACTGCGAAGAGTGCTGTGAGCATAAGCCAAGCTGTAGGCGGCAGCGGTACTTCTGAGACATTGAGGAAGTTCTGTGAATTTGCGTTCACAAAAGTTGTGAATTTGAGATATGAGGCAATCTCTAGATTACCTGCCAAGCCTTGTTGTGCATCAAATTGAGCAGCAGCAACAATGCTCGGGTTCATGCCGGTAATAACGAGATCTGGATTGACCACAAGCCAGTTCGCAAGAACAGTTTTTGCCATGGCTGCAGGTGATGTATCACCAACCATATAATATTTGCTTGTAATGCCTTGGATGGCATTAATTTGGCTAAGCGTAAAAGGAGTTTGGCCTACAACACCAGGTGTAATGGTGTAAGTGGCACTGCTCATAATCGCTTCAGAATTTGGGCTGATGCAAAAGATGTCTTTGTTATCGAGAGGTAGGCTTGCGTTCTTAGCTGTGTAAACGCCTACAGCACCGCGGAAGCCATCAATATAACCATTAAGTGTGCCGGGTTTAACGGCAACTTGAAAACTAATCGTAGCCATTGTGCTCTCCTAAAATGTGTGAGCGCTCGTAAAAATATTGGAGCCAATTAAGCGCTTGAAAGTAAAACCGGTCAATACGATCCGAAAATAAGCAATAATATGACCCTTAACTATATTTGGGTTCAGTAACATTGAAAAAATTCTACAGGATGTAGGCGATGTTGCATCTGCACAAAGGACTTGGGGCTGACTTTGAGTGAACGGATGCGCTTACCAATAACTTTATAATCTGCGTCGGGGCAGGGCTAAGGACTTTGGTAAAGCTGATTCCAAATCTCGCATTTATATATTTCTGCTGCTCCCCTTATCGAAAGCTTATGCGCTAAGCCTCAGTTTGATGATTGGTAAGTAAACATCAATGGGAGTTGCTATGAAAAAGTCACTGTTATTGCTGGCTGTTACAGCTGGCGCATTTGGTCTTTCCGCATGTACATCTGATAATCCGGCTACTTTGCCACCAGGTAAATATGAAAAGACACAGTCTTCAACTAACGCTTACGGTACAAAAACCGAAAAGAAGATTGAAACTGACGTTCAGTATGATGAGTACGGTAATAAGAAGGCTACTGTTAAATCAAAGACAAGCCGTGATCCGAAGGGCCTTTTCAATAAGAGCACAACGGAATCAGAAACAACTTACGAAACACGCTAATTTTATTAGCTTCTAACTAATCCCCTCCCGTCCATGCAGGAGGGGATTTTTATTTAGCGTTGTTCAACAATCACGCGATACTGATGAACTGTCACATCGCCACCATCATTCGAGCGGATGATGAGATTGGTTTCGCCTGTTTGTTCCTTGCCAATCAGACTGACAACATTTTCACTACGCTCCGCGCTCACCATATTAGGATTGCCCACGGTTACGGATTGAATGCGTCCTTCAGGCATTTCAATTTGGGTCGCCATGCCGGATGTTACATGAATGGCCTCAGTTTGAGGCGAAGCTTGAAGAATTTTTGGTTTGCTCGATGAGCAAGCAGCTAAAAGCATGCATGCGAGGAGGGCGAGTATGTGTTTCTTTGACATGATAACCTCATTAGGGGTGATATAATCGCAAAAGGTGCAATGAAGCCTGGCCGAAATGCAATAAGTTTCTCTATAATGATGAGGCCAGTGTTGCTTATGGATTCTTTATAAAAGGGTTGCTCATTTGACGGGCATGGATGGTATCAGTTCAGTTAAGTCCGCAGCGGAGTGGCGGTTTTATCTTTCCACGGATGAAGCGTGGGAGGCGATGTACCAGGATTGTGCCAACGCCAAAAAATCTATTGAGGTTGAGCAATATATTCTTGAAAAAGATGCTCTTGGACGCAAATTTTTAGAACTTTTTATTAAGAAAGCAGAAGAAGGCATCCGTGTCTTTGTTGTCTGCGATAAATTCGGCAGCTTTGCGTTGCACGGTTCGCGTATTATCCGGAGATTGCGCCGAAAAGGCGCACGCTTTTATTTTTATCACCCTATTACATACCTCACTCTCTTGACGCCGTGGCGCTGGTTTCCTCGTACGCATGTCAAAACCCTTTTGGTGGATGAGACCATCGTGTATGCCGGTGGCGTATGTATTGCTGCGCGCATGAAGGGCTGGCGTGATACACAAATCCGGATCACAGGTCCTATTGCAGCGCAGGTGAGAGTTGCCTTTCACAATCTAGAGCAATCCTTTAAACGCAAAAGAAAGCGCAGTTTGCCTGAGCGGATCACTTTAGAGGGCGAGTTCACATATCTGCAAAACCGCCCCAAGGCTGAGCGCTATCTGATCTATGATGAACTTATTCGTGGGATCGGTAGTGCGGAGAAATATATTTATATCAGCACAGCGTTTTTTGCGCCCAATAAACAATTCAGAAGGCTTATTACAGAGGCTGCACAAAAAGGGGTCGAAATCAGACTGCTCGTGCCCGATCATTCAGATGTGCCTTTTGCTGATTGGGTCTGTCTTTCTTATGCCCAAGCTCTCATGGATGCGGGGGTGCGTATGTATCATTATAAACCAGCTGTCTTACATAATAAGACGATGATTATTGATGATCGCTGGGCAACGGTTGGCAGTACCAATATGGATGTTCTGAGTTTCTTTCATAACCGCGAATCCAATGTCGTCATCACACATAAAGAGGCGGTGTTGCAGTTAAAGGATCATTTTATGAATGATTTAAAATCTAGTGAGCTTCTTACAGCAAATGTCTTGGCGCAGAAACCGGCTTGGAAAATAGCTATGGGGTATCTGGGGCGTATCCTTAAGGTTTTTTACTGAGGCTGAGATGGAAAATATCAAAATTCTATTCAGTAATCTGGGTTATGCGCGCGGGATCAATGGCGGTTTGCCACATCATATTGGATTAGCGCATCGCCATTTTTATTCATCACAACATGTGCAAAAAATAGCGCTCAAGCAATTATCAGATATCATTGCCCTTGAAGATCCGGATATCTGTTGTTTTGTCGAGATTGATAATGGCTCTTTTACCTCGGCGCGTTTTAATCAGCTTGAAGCCTTGTTGAGCGAAAAATATAGTTTCTTTGATGTCGAGAATAAATATGCGCCCGGTAGTCTTCTGCGCTCCTTTTTCCTGACGCGCGGTAAAAGCAATGCTTTTATAGCAAAGAAAAACTATTCGCATGAGAAAATCTTCTTCAGTAACGGCACCAAACGCCTCATCTATAAAATTATGTTGGCCGATGGCATTACACTCTTTTTTGCGCATTTTGCTCTCAGTCGGAAAGTGCGTGCCTTGCAGATCAAAGAGATCGGTGATCTCATCAAACAAACGCCAGGCAACGCACTCTTGCTTGGAGATTTCAATATTTTGACGGGTTTTGGTGAGCTCGAGGCTTTAGTGGAAAGCGGGCGCTTAACGCTTCTCAATAAAGAGGATGAGCCGACCTTCCGCTTTCATAAGCGGCATTTGGTCTTGGATCTTTGCCTTTGCTCGCGTGATTTGCTTGAAGTGACGAAGCTCAAAGTCATACCGCAACCTTACTCCGATCATGCTGCTTTGCTTGTCGAAGCCGCTATTTCGCGATAGTCTCCACGCCGATAAGAAAGGTTTCCCATGAGCGCATTTCTTGAAAGATGGTTTTCGTTCCGTGAAAGCACGGCTGGATCCTTGCGCTTTATGGGTGCCGTTTTATCTAGCGCCTTGATTGTTTATGAAGCGCTGTCACTCTTACATTGGCTCTCTACAGATAAGTTTTTCCATCATTCCTCATGTGATGTGATTAATATGGTTTTAGGAGCCGGGCGCTGCCATATGCCTTTTACGTCTGACTTTGTCTGGTTGACGCAAAGCATCAAT
>JBASWO010000169.1:0-8385 GCA_049276515.1 Alphaproteobacteria bacterium | reverse complement strand
AGCCCCTTGCGTGCATCTAAAAGGGCAATATCTTGAGGCGTTGAAACAATGACAGCACCTGATAAAGGCACTTGCTGCGCTAATGTTAAATGCGCATCGCCTGTACCGGGTGGCATATCGACAATAAGCACATCGCGCTCACCCCAATTGACGTCACGAAACATTTGGGTGATGGCACTATGAACCATAGGCCCACGCCAGACCATAGGCGCATCTTCTGCTATCAAAAAACCCATAGACATAGCGGCAACCCCAAATCGTTCCATAGGGATCAATTTCTTATCTTCGGTTGCTTCAGGCTTACCTTTTAAGCTCAGCATACGGGGAATGGACGGCCCATAAATATCACCGTCGAGCAAACCAACCTTCAAACCATTTTTTGCCATGGCAACAGCAAGATTAACCGATGTTGTCGACTTACCTACGCCGCCCTTACCTGAAGCAACGGCAACGATATGTTTGACGCCTGGCAAAACAAGTTTTTCACGATGTTTGCCAGATTGTATTTGTGGTGCATCTTTGTGAGCCGTGAGTACAGTTGAAACGGACAAGACCCCAGGAACACCAGCAACTGCTTTTTCAGCAGCAAGCCGCAAAGGCTCCATAGCTACTGCCTTATGAGGATCAACTTCGATTGCAAAACTGACATGCGCGCCCTGGCCTGCCACTTTTAAGGCCAACCCATTGACCATGCCAAGCGCAACAATGTTATCATTGCCCGGCAGGGCAACGTTACGTAATGCATTCAGTATCTTATCTTCTGTTGGCAATGACATCGCTTTTCCGTATAGTGCCGCCCTCTTCACTTATTCATGAGACTACCATCCATGTCCTGGAACAACAATGACGGCCCTTGGGGCCCCTCTAATAATAAATCCAGTGGCAATCCGTTCACTCGCAAGCCTTCTGGCGGCAACGAACCACCTAATGTGCCACCCCCGCCAGACCTCAATAAGTTTTTTCAGCAATTGGGTGAATCTTTCCGTCGCTGGCGTAATCACGTCGGCGGTCCTCAGCAACTATTTGTCCTTGGTTTCTCAGTTTTGTTTGCCATTTGGATTTTAAGTGGCTTTTACCAAGTTGGCAGCAACGAAGCTGGTGTTGTCATGCGCTTTGGTGCTTTTGATCGCGTTGAATCTGCAGGGTTACGCTACCATCTTCCCTATCCTATCGAAGATGTCTTGCTTCCCAACGTTACATCTCAGAATGAAATTCAAATCGGTTTCCGTCGCTCAGGCCGCACGGCTGACCGTATTGTGAATTTACCTGAAGAAGCCATGATGCTGACCCAAGACGAGAACATCATTAATGTTGAGTTTGCTGTTTTCTGGCGCGTCAGCGACATTAATCGTTTTCTCTTTGAAATCCGTGACCCTGAGCAAACTGTGAAAATGGCAGCAGAAAGCGCCATGCGCGAAGTTATAGGTCAGAATAAACTCCAATTTGCTTTAACGGATGGTCGTAGCCAAATTGCTGATGAGGCACGTAGCCGCCTTCAAGTCCTGATGGATGAATATAATGCTGGTGTTGTTATCACCCAGATCAATTTACAGACTGTTTCTGTACCCGATGAAGTGAAATCGGCCTTCCAAGATGTCGTCAATGCTCGCCTTGATCAAGAGCGCTTCCAAAATGAAGCAGAAACACATGCTAATAAAGTCGTACCAGAAGCTAAGGGTGAAGCTTCGAAAATTACCCAGCAAGCCTTAGCATATCGCGATCAGAAAATTGCGATCGCCCAAGGTGATGCTGATCGTTTTAAGGAGGTTTTGATTGCCTACAATCAATCACGTGATGTGACAACAAAACGCCTTTATCTAGAGACTATGGAAGACATTCTAAGCAATGCACGTAAAGTGATTATGGATAAATCAGGCTCAGGCGCGGTCTCATACTTACCCCTCCAAGAAGCCTTAAAATCTAAGTCTGAAGGAGCCAGCCGATGAATAGTCGTCATCTCATATGGTTCTCGATCAGCTTCTTTTTGATTATCCTGATTACAAGCTCCTGGTTTGTCGTTATGCAAACTCAGCAAGCCATTGTCTTTCAATTTCGTGATGTTGTCCGCGTTATTGATAAGCCTGGTCTACACTTTAAAATTCCTTTCATTCAGACCGTGAACTACTATGAAAAACGCGTTCTGGCTGTCGATGCTCCGAGCCAAGAAGTAATGATGGAAGAACAAAAGCCTTTGGAAGTAGATGCTTTTGCACGTTATCGCATCACCAACCCTGTGCTCTTCTTTCAACGCTTACGCAATGAGACGATTGCTAAAGATCGTTTAAGCAGCCTTCTCAATGCCTCATTGCGCAGTGTTTTCGGCACAATTAAAATGTCGTCCGTTTTGTCAAAAGATCGCGACAGTGTAATGGCTAAAATTCGTAGCCAGGTGAATGAACAAGTTAAAGATTTGGGCATTGAGATTGTTGATGTACGCATTCGCCGCACGGATCTTCCGCAAAAAACCAGTGCTGCCGTCTTTGCACGTATGAGTTCACAACGTGCCCAAGAAGCCGCCCAGATTCGGGCTACAGGCCAGCAAACCGCTGCTCAAATAACTGCCGATGCCGATCGTCAAGCCACAGTCATTTTAGCGACGGCAAGAGGCCAGGCTGAAAAGCTCAAGGGTGAAGGCGATCGCAAGGCGTTGGAAATCATGGCTGATACAACAGGTCGTGATCCACAGTTCTTTGCTTTCTGGCGCTCACTTGCTGCTTACCGCGAATCCTTCAAGGCCGAGAATACAACCTTTGTCTTGTCACCTGAGGGTGAATTCTTTAAGTATTTTGGGGCTGGTAAATAGTCTTTTGGGTACGTCATGGCACGTTTGACTGAGAAGCAAAGAGTAAACCTCACCATTCTTGTTGCGGCTCTTGGTTATTTTGTCGACGTTTTTGATCTTCAACTCTTCTCAATGCTTCGCATCTCTAGCCTACAATCGCTTGGCTTGAGCGGTGAGGAACTCACGTCGGTTGGCTCCCTGCTTCTCAACAGTCAAATGGCCGGCATGCTGGTGGGCGGTATTGTCTGGGGTATCTTGGGAGATAAAAGAGGACGCGTCTGGGTGCTCTTTGGCACTATTCTCCTCTACTCCCTGGGCAACATTGCAAACGCCTTTGTCACGACCATCCCACAATATGCGGTTGCGCGTTTCTTTACAGGTCTTGGCCTTGCCGGTGAAATTGGTGTTGGCATTACCTTAGCCAGCGAACTCCTTCCCAAAGCAACCCGTGGTTATGGCGCGACCGTTGTCGTTGGCGTTGGTGTAGCTGGCCCCTTGGTTGCTGGTTTTATGGCAGAAGCCTTTGATTGGCGCGTCTGTTATTTCGTAGGTGGTGTTTTAGGTCTTCTGCTTTTGGCCTTACGCGTTTCTGTGAACGAGTCTGGTATGTTCAAAGCTATGGATAAGGCTGATGCGCCACGCCGCGGTCATTTCCAAATGCTGTTTAATAATAAAAAACGCTTTGTTCGCTACATAGCTGTGATCGGCTCTGGTTTGCCGATTTGGTTTACACTCGGCGTCCTTGTTATTTTCTCACCTGAAATAGGCGTTGCCTTAGGTATCGCCGAGCCCCTCAAAGCTTCAACGGCAGTCGTTAGCTACTATATAGGTATTACGATTGGCGGATTTATTAGCGGCCTTATCAGCCAAATCTTTAAGAACCGCGTAAAAGTTATGGCTGCTTTTGCCTTTGGCACCATGGTCATGACAGCCATTATCCTGAAAGCTCACGGTATTACAGCTGCGCAATATTATGGCCTTCTCCTCATCACCGGCTTCTTTACGGGTTATTGGACGCTCTTTATGACCTCAACATCTGAGCAATTTGGAACCAATATTCGTGCAACAGCAACGTCAACCGCACCTAATTTTGTTCGAGCCTCGGTCATTCTTTATACGGTCGGCATTGCAAGCTTGCAGCCCACCTATGATCTTTTGACTAGCATTGCGATTGTTGCTGTCATCTGCTTTGCAGTTACAGCTGTAGCTATTTGGAAATTGCCTGAGACTTTCTCACGCGACCTTGATTTTATGGAACGCTAGTCAGGCCGGTGAAGTTTTCCACCTGTCATAGGCTCTGGAACACCTGTTGTTCCCGGAACGCTGAGAGGCAGCCCTAAGCGAGAACGCACAGCAAGATAAGCAAAAGCCTCTGCTTCCAAGCCATCGCCACTCCAACCTAAATCATCAACAGAACTGACAGGAACGGCCGCTAAGTCACGTATCCAGCGCATCAGCGTATTATTATGCCGGCCACCACCTGTGACATAAAGATGATTGGGTTTCTTGGGCATATATTTCATGCTTAAAGCGACAGCACGCGCCGTAATCATTGTAAGCGTAGCCGCACCATCATTTAAATTGAGATTATTGGGCACTAAATTCTTAAAGGTGTCGCGATCAAGCGACTTGGGCGGTTTCTTTTTAAAGAACGGGTTGCTCAAAACACGATCAACCGTTTTCTCATCCACTTTACCCGAGGATGCAAGCAAGCCATATTCGTCATAGGCCTCGCCTGTATGACGATTGACCCAATCATCAATCATCGCATTCCCTGGCCCCACATCAAAAGCCATGATTTCATCATCGCCTTCTCCGCCGATCCAACTGATGTTGGAGACGCCACCAATATTCAATATGGCAACTGGCTTCGGTAGCTTTGTTGCCAAAGCACGGTGATAAAGAGGTACCAACGGCGCACCATTACCACCAGCCTTCACATCATTGGTACGAAAGTCATTCACGACAGGAATTTGCGTCATACGCGCTAATAAGGCCCCATCACCAATCTGAATGGTCGAGCGCTTTTGCGGCTGATGCCAAATGGTCTGACCATGAAAACCGATCAAATCAATATTGGCGCCCTCTCCATTAGCTTGCTTAATCAACCTATGAACAATAGCAGCATGCATCTCTGTCAGTTCTCGCTCAAAGGCGGCGACGGAAGGATCACTGCAGCCTTTTTGATTACCCAAATGGCTACGCAACCGCGTGCGGAATGACATTTCATAAGGATTGGGCAGAAAAGCCAGTGCCCGAACATAATGAATCCCGTCCGTCTCAACCAAAGCGGCATCAATACCGTCAATGGAAGTGCCGCTCATAAGGCCAATGGCACGGAAAAGTTTGGGCTTCATAGCTTTAAAAACCTCAGTTAGTATCCTAGCGCAAAGTTTAGAAGGATTCCAGAGATGGTAAAGGTAAAGTCGGATTTTCTGCAGCTGCTCACAGATCGCGGCTATATCCATCAATGTACGGATTTAGCGACCCTGGATGCCAAGGCATTAAAGGCTTCTATTACGGCCTATATTGGCTTTGATGCGACAGCTGACAGCCTTCATGTTGGCAATCTTGTCAGCATCATGCTTTTGCGCCGTTTACAACAAACTGGGCACAAGCCGATTGTATTAATGGGCGGCGGTACAACCAAAGTTGGTGATCCCTCTGGTAAAGATGCCACACGACAGCTCCTGACTGACCAGCAAATCAAAGATAACATCGCCAGCATCAAGAGTATTTTTAGCAACTTTCTGACTTTTGGCAGCACCGGGAGTGATGCCGTCATGGTCAATAATGCTGATTGGCTTGATAACCTTGGTTACATTCCCTTTCTCCGAGACGTCGGCACCCATTTCACGATTAACCGCATGCTGACCTTTGACTCAGTGAAGATGCGCCTCGATCGAGAACAACCCCTCACCTTTTTAGAATTTAATTATATGATTATGCAGGGCTACGACTTTGTTGAGCTCTTTAAGCGTCATCAATGCTGCCTACAAATGGGTGGATCGGACCAATGGGGCAATATCGTCAATGGTGTTGAACTTGGCCGTCGTATGCGTGATGCCGAATTATTTGGTCTCACAACACCACTAATCACGACATCCTCAGGCGCTAAGATGGGTAAAACAGCAGATGGCGCTGTCTGGCTCAAAGCAGAACGCCTCAAACCCTATGACTACTGGCAATTTTGGCGCAACACTGAAGATGCCGATGTAGGGCGCTTCCTAAAACTCTTTACCGATGTTCCTTTGGATGAAATTGCCAAATTGGAAAAGCTTAAAGACGCAGAGATCAACGAAGCCAAAAAGATACTAGCCTTTGAAGCCACCAAACTAGCGCACGGCGAAAAAGCTGCTCAATCGGCTGCTGATACGGCTGCCGCAACTTTTGGTGGCGGTGGAATGGGTGGTGATTTACCTGTTTTCACAGCAACGCAAACCACCTCGAGCGTAACAGATATTATTATAGCGCTTGGTTTTGCAGCATCAAAAGGTGAAGCAAAGCGTCTGATTGAACAAGGTGGCGTATCCATTGGCGGCCAGCCTGTAAAAGATATCACAGCAACTGTAGCCAAAGCCTCAACAGGCGATATTCGTATCAGTGTTGGTAAAAAGAAGCATGGCCTGATTAAGTTTTAATATTCACGGCTTCTTATTAAAATTTGTAATGACCGGTGGTGGAGGGTTTTCTTCCTTGGGAAGTTCTTGCGTTGGCTCTTCCTCTTCGTCAATGCCGCCAAAGAAAAGATTGCGCAGGAAGCCTGGCGTTAAGAGTGAGACGGGGTTGACGCTTACATCGGGCTGGGAGAGGTCACCCTTAATTGTATAGGCGACGGCCAACACGCCACCGCCATCACCGCCTGTGAGCATATCGCCAATTAAAGGGATAGCGCTTAAGAAGCGATTGACCATACTAAAAGGTACTACAGTGCCACTCAAATTAGCTGTGTTGGTTTCTGTATTCACTTTGCCTTCAATATTAAGGCCGAGGGACTGGCCAGAAACTCTCGCATCAATAAACTCGAGAACATCACCATCCCATTTGAAGCGACCACGTGCAGACTCAAAGCTTATTGTATCCGTTAGAAGACCAACGATGCCAAAAGGTGATGTTGCATTAAGCAGTAAAGCAAGGATGGGAAGATTGGTCACATCAAAGCGGCCAATTTTCATACGTCCTTGGATGGCATAAGGATTATCGGGTGAGCTCTGTCCTCTAATATCTAATTTACCGTCATTGACGGCGTCCGTAAAACCAAGCCCATGCAAGGCCTTACCAAAATTATCACAGGTAATAGCAAGAAAACGACTGCCGCTACGCTGCGCTAAATCAACATTAAGCTTATGCGCACCCTGCGCCATGCCTTGTAGTTGAATTTCGTTCCATCCCTTATCATCGCGCGCTGCATGACCTTGAAGATCTGCAATATATCCCGTTTCGCTCGTAAAGAGTTTGGCTAGTTTAATTTTGTAGCGCTTAGGCGGCTGGGCAGCGGGAGCGACTTTGCCGCTACTATTGCCAGCCACAGCATCGCCACCACTTTTAATGCCACTGACATCGACCGATTGTCCTTCAATCTCATAATGGGCTGTATGCGGCTCATCTTTTTCCTGCCAAAACTTTATGACAGCATTGGTACGGCCAATCATCAGCGGATTTAAGTTGAGGGCACGCAATTGATTGTCCGCTGATAATAAAGCGTCACCCTTAATCTTTGCGTCGCCGCCAATAAGATCGAGGGACGTAATCTTCGTATCCCTGCCTTCCTCCATTTCGGCCGCAAATTTGAATGTCGCTGGAACCGCAGAAGGTTTCTTCCAACTCAGCTGATCAACATGCACTTCGGCACTCGTCATATCGAATTTACCTGTAAGGAACGTTTTCTCCTTATTGGGCTGTGTCAGCTCTATAAAAGCTGCGACACTACCGCGCGTACCATTGAGTGCCTCAATACCAAGGAGGTTCCATTGATCGCCTGCAATCATGCCTTCGACTTCGGCGTGACGTAATGGCTTGCCCTGATCAGTACTAAAATTTTGTTCCCACAGAATTTTAAAGGGAACTTTATTTAAAGAAGCAGGACCTTTAATCGCAAAGCTCTCTTTATTGAGATCAAGGGACAAATTACCCTGCGTAATATCGATACCTTTAAGTAATTTTGATGACGCCAAATCTATAAGATCAGCCTGACCCTTAATCTCGATATCTTTAACAAGCAATGTTTTGAGCAAAGGAAATTTTAAGTTCAATGTAGCCCTTGCTCTGCCTGTCACATCACTTGGTGACAGTCCTACAGCGTTTGCATATCCCAAAGGCGGTTCATCAATGAGTTTGAGTACATCTGTTATTGGCCCCTCAACTTTAAGGGGTATTTCAATCATCTGAAGATTGGTATCAAGATCCGTCATGAGCAAAGTAAAGGGCACCAGGCGCAAATCGCCAATATGACCGCTCGAGACGAGGACACTCATCTTTTGTAAATCAAAAGTTGCATCAGCATTCACATTTTGAACGCGCGGCATACCTTCAAGATACTGCACCTGTCCTTGCACGGCTGCTAATTTACCATTCGCCTCAGAAATCACAATATTGGCAAGATC